>CAZTML010000016.1:0-22112 GCA_964614935.1 uncultured Clostridia bacterium
AAAGTTATGAAGGTGGTACTATGCTTATAAAAGATGGAAGAATAATAGATCCGGCTAGTAAAAGAGATGAAATAGCAGATATACTAATAGAAGATGGCCTTATCAAAAAAATTGATAAAAATATTAATGTTCATGACAAAATTATTATAGATGCAAAAAATAAAATTATTGCACCGGGATTAGTTGATGTACACGTGCATTTCAGAGACCCGGGTTTTACCTACAAGGAAGATATATTATCGGGATCAAAAGCAGCTGCAAGGGGCGGATTTACAACTGTTGTATGTATGGCGAATACTAATCCTGTAGTGGATAATATTGAAACTTTAAATTACATAAATAATTTAATTAAATATTCACCCATTAATATACTTCAAACAGCATCTGTAACAAAAGGTTTTAAAGGAAGAGAACTTGTAAATATGGAAGAATTAATAAAAGGTGGAGCAGTTGGCTTTACTGATGACGGACTTCCAATAATGGATTCAAGCATAGCCCTAAGTGCTATGATGGAAGCCAAAAGATTGAATGTCCCAATTTCTTTTCATGAAGAAGACCCTAATTTAATAAAAAATTCCGGTATAAATGAAGGAATAATATCTGAAAAACTAAATATTAATGGGGCACCTAATATTGCAGAAGATGTTATGGTTGCAAGGGATTGTGTCCTAGCTTTAAAAACAGGTGGTCTAGTTAATTTTCAGCATATATCTTCAGGCTTATCAGTGGATATTATAAGATGGGCTAAGGCAAAGGGAGCAAATATTGTCGCAGAAGCTTCACCCCATCATTTTTCTATGACTGAAGAAGATATTTTACTATATAATACCAATGCAAAAATGAACCCTCCTTTAAGAAGAGAAGAAGATAGAATGAAAATCATCGAAGGCTTAAAGGATGGGACTATCGACATAATTGCAACTGACCATGCTCCTCATAGCACTGAAGAAAAAAACAAAGAATTCACTAAGGCACCAAGCGGTATAATTGGATTAGAAACAGCATTAGCTGTTGGGATTACATATTTAGTAAAAAAGAAACACCTTACAATAGGGCACTTGTTAGAAAAGATGACTATAAGTCCTGCAAAACTGTATAATTTAGACCTAGGACTTATGGAAGGAAAGAGGGCAGACTTAGTTATATTTGATCCTGATGAAAAGTGGAATGTTTCTAATTTTCTTTCTAAATCAAGCAACTCGCCATTTTTAGGTAAGGACCTCTATGGTAAGGTTAAGTATACTATTTGCAAGGGTAAACTTGTGTATAAAGATAATAATATCCAAGTGCAATAATTCACATATAATGATTATAAACCGAAATTTAGAATCTAATATTTACAGATTTTATTTTGCGATTAATAATATATAATATAGAATTATAAAAAGCAGGTGATATTATGATATATTTAGATAATGCCGCTACTACATTTCCAAAGCCCTCATCGGTTTATAAAAACGTAATGAAGGCAATGAAAGAATATGGAGCAAATCCCGGAAGAGGAAGCCATAAGATGGCGATTGAAGGGGCCAGGGTAATTTATGAAACAAGGGAATTAGTAGCTGAATTATGTAACTTTCAAGATCCAATGAAAGTTGTCTTCACATTTAATGCAACTGATAGTTTAAACATTGCTATAAAGGGTATCTTAAAGTCAGGAGACCATGTAATTACTACTGAAATGGAACACAATTCTGTACTTAGACCAATTAAGGAATTAGAAAAATATGGGGTAGAAAATACAATAGTAAAATGTGCTCTAGATGGAAGTATAAATTTGGAAGACTTAGAAAGAGCAATAAGAAAAAATACAAAATTAATGGTTACAACCCATGTTTCAAATTTAACAGGTGGCATATTTCCAATAGAAGAAATTGGAAATATATGCAAGAAATATAAGGTCTTATACTTGTTAGATGCTTCACAAAGTGCAGGGGTTTTAAATATTGATTTGGGGAAATATAACATAGACTTTTTGGCCGCTCCTGGACATAAGGGTTTATTAGGTCCACAAGGAACAGGAATCCTTATTATTAATAATGACATAGAATTGAAGCAATTAAAAGAGGGTGGAACGGGTAGTCAATCGAGCTCTTTAGAACAGCCTAATTTTTATCCGGATAAATTAGAAGCCGGTACACACAACCTACCGGGTATAGCAGGACTAAATTCAGGCCTTAAGTACATTTTAAAACGAGGCACAGAATCGATTTACAGCCATGAAAAAAAGCTACTCGACACATTCATCCAGGAATTAAGAAATAGCTCTAAAATCAAAATATACGGCCCAGAATCGATTGAACATAGAATTGGGGTACTTCCTATCAATATAGATGGTATTGACTCATCTGAAGTTGCAAATATTTTAAATGCTGAATATAATATTGCTGTAAGGCCGGGACTTCATTGTGCTCCTTTGGCTCACAAAGCTATCGGCACCGAAAAATTAGGAGCAGTAAGATTTAGTGTAGGACCATTTAATAAGAAGGCAGATATTAAAGCAGCGGTAGATGCTTTAATGGAAATAGCAAAAGATGATATGACACATCCTTAATTAAGATTTTAAAATCGTCATTCTGGGCGTAGTGAAAGATGCCCTAACCCTATTTGTGACATGTATGGGGACACACCTCTACTTTGGGACAAATCTTTGAAGTAAGAGGAATGTCCCCCCGAATAGGATTTCTAAAAAATAGCGGCGGGTCATTTGCTATGAGTACTAAATTTATGTGAGTTTACGCACAAATAAGTTTGCGTGTGAAAATATGGAATCTCATATCCTTAAATTCTGAGATTCTTCACCTGTGGTTCAGAATGACACAAAGCTTAGACTTATTCTTAGCAATTGCTTCGTTTTTAAAATGTCGTAATTTTGTTAGGATGATAAATAATTCTAATAATTTATTAATGCAATAGTTTATAAAATTTGGTATAATTAACTAATAAGGTTTATAAGGTGATATATGAAAAAAGTAATATTATTTATTGTAATAATTTTAGTTTTTATAGTTGCCGTCCTATATTCTACATATTATAAAAATTTTTTAGCTCTTTTAGATGAAAATAAGGTATATAAAATAGAAAATATAAATGAAACAGATATTAATACACTAGAGGAATTTATGTTTTTCGACAAAGGTATACTAACATATAATAATCAGAAAATAGTCTACACTGATTTTAATAATAAAATTTTGTGGGAAAATGCAAATATAGAATTTTCCAATCAGGTTTTTATAGCAGGAGATTATATTTTAAGGCAAACAGATAAAAACATTATAGTTACAGATAGAAACAATCAACAGTTTATAATAGCTGAAATCAACGGAAATATCGTAGATGTTTCACGTGAAAATGGTAAGACAGTCTTAATAGTTAAAGGAAATGGACAAACATTGTACATAATGGATGGCAATAATGAGATTGTTGTGGATAATAAAGAGATCCAGGATATAATAACGGGTATATCTATAAGTGATAAATCTGAGGCGTATTCACTTATGACTTTAACACTTGAAAATGGTCAAGCTCTTAATAACTTATATTATAATCTAATAGGTGCAGTAGAATTGTGGTCTACGACAATTGAAAATGAAATTTTAATTAAAACAAAAGTTATAAATAATAATGTAATAGCCCTTGGGACGGAAAATATATATTTTTATAATAATAATGGTAAATTAATGTGGAAAAACACTGTCTACAATAAAATACTAGATTATGAAATATCAAGTGAAAATCAAAGAATCAATATATTATTTGAAAAAGGTAGCTCTACTGAATTTATATCCTATAATTTTGAAGGAAAGGTTATTGAGATTCAAGAAGCACCTTCAACAGTGACAAATTTAATCGTATACGACAATAAAGTACTAGTTCATAATAATTCTTCAATTTTCTTGCTTCATAGCAACAAATCTGATAAAATTTTTGGAAGTTCGGATAATTTTAAGGATATAATGATTGATGGAAATAACATTTATCTTTTATATAAAAACAAAATTATTAAAGGGCAAGTAAAATAAACCATTAAAGGGGGAAAAAATGACTGTAGATATTATTATAATTATTTTTGTAGGATTACTTATTTTTCAAGGATACAGGAAGGGATTTGTAAAAACTATCTTTGATACCTTAGGCCTTGTACTATCATTTTTCTTAAGTAAAGAGCTTTATTATTTTGTTGAAAACTTCTTGTTAAAAAACACAAAATTGTTTGTAAAACTCCATGATTATTTTGAAGTTAAGCTTTCAAAAAATTTAAACAATCATATAAATAATAATGTTCCTCTTGAGTTACAAAAATTTGTCAACAACATAGTTACAAGTGAAGTATCCGATACCTTTGCTGCTTTTGTAGATAATTTATCTATATTGGTAATAAGATCAATAAGTTTTGTTGTAACTTTCCTTGTAATTTATGCAATTTTGCTAGCCTTATCTACCCTTATAAACACAATAATGAAACTTCCTTTATTGAACCTAACAAATAGGGTATTTGGTGGACTTATGGGAATATTAAAAGGTGTTATACTACTTTACTTAGTATTTGCCTTGGCAGCACCCTTACTAAGTTTTATGCAGGATAGACCACTGGCACAATCAATACTAAACTCTGAATCTAGCAAAATATTTTATGATAATAATATAATATTGAATTACTTATCATATAAGGGTTTTTATGAATAGGGAGGAAGCAAATGAGAATTGTTGACGCAAGAGAAAAACCGTGCCCACAGCCGGTTATTATGGCTAAGAATGCAGCTGATGAGGGGGCAGAAGAAATTACAATTATTGTGGACAATGAAATTGCAAAGGTTAATGTAGAGAAATTTGCTAGTCAATTAGAATTCAATATTAGCACAGTGAATAAAGATGATGGCATTTACATTTTACTTAAAAAACAAGCTAGTGATAGAAATGAATTATCAGAAATAAACTGTGAAATAAATAAAAATAAAAAACTATCAAATATAGTTTATTTAATAACATCTGATAAATTAGGCAAGGGTTCAGACGATTTAGGTAGAATACTTATGAAGAGTTTCTTATATGCTGTAAGTGAGAAGAAACCATATCCTAAAACCATGATCTTTTTAAACTCTGGAGTGAAACTTACTACTCAAGGATCTGAGTCGATTGATGATTTATGGAAGTTGCATGAAGGAGATGTTGAAATTGTTTCATGTGGAACATGTTTAGATTTCTTTGAAATTAAGAGCAAATTAGAGGTTGGAATTATTTCAAATATGTATACAATAGTAGATTTGATTTCAAGTTCAACCAATACAATAACTATATAAGGAGATTGTTATGCCTATGAAATTAAATGTAGGTGATGTTGTAAAGTTGAAGAAAAAACATCCCTGCGGCGGATACGAATGGGAAATATTAAGAGTTGGTGCAGATTTTAGAATTAAATGTAATACTTGTGACAGGCAGGTATGGCTACCTCGTAGCGAGGTAGAAAGAAGAATAACTAAAATTGTATCTCAAGTTAGTGACAATGAAATTATAGATGAGGAATAAAAAGTCATTGACAGGTCGTAAAAAATGTAATAGTATAAGTTAAAGTCAATAACCTTTAATCTGGCACAGAGAGGCTGGGAAGGACCATAAGATCTTATAATATAAGTCTTCCTTTGCTGTGCCTAGGAAGACTTTCGCATGTCCTAACCCCATTTTTTAGAGTCTTTTTCTGAAAAATGCTGATAGGTCAACCGCAACGAATTCCCAAAATATGTGACTTTATAGGTATGGGGACACACCTCTACTATAGGGATAGTCTTTGGGGCAAGAGGAATGTCCCCAAATAGAATATTTTGGTGAATGAGACTGAGAGTATACTTTTAAAATAGTCCAGCGAGGCTAAAAAGGAGGAAAAATGTTAAAAGGCAGATCATTAATTGAACCAATGGATTTATCGCTTCAAGAATTAGATGAAGTACTGGATTTAGCAAATCAAATAATTTCAAATCCAATCGAATATGCAGATGTATGTAAAGGGAAAGTACTAGCAACCCTGTTTTATGAGCCAAGTACTAGGACAAGGCTAAGCTTTGAATCAGCAATGTTAAGACTTGGGGGAAGTGTTATGGGATTCTCCTCAGGTGAATCTAGCTCAGCTGCAAAGGGAGAAAGTGTTGCCGACACTATAAGAACTATAGCCTGCTACGCTGACATAGCAGCTATGCGGCATCCAAAAGAAGGTGCTCCGATGGTAGCTGCTATGAAAGCAGATATACCGGTTATAAATGCAGGAGATGGAGGGCACCAGCATCCTACACAAACATTGACAGATTTACTGACTATAAAGACATTAAAAGGCAGATTAAATAATTTCACCATAGGCCTTTGTGGAGACTTGAAATTTGGAAGAACAGTACATTCTTTAATAAAAGCTTTATCAAGGTATGAAAATATCAAGTTTGTCCTAATATCACCGAATGAATTGCAAGTACCGGAATATATAAGAGAAGAAATACTAATAAAAAATGATCTTGAGTTTATAGAAGTAGAAAGACTTGAAAATGTAATAGATGAATTAGATGTTTTATACATGACAAGAGTTCAAAAAGAAAGATTTTTCAACGAAGCAGATTATATAAGATTAAAAGATAGCTATATTGTAGATAATAAAAAAATGTCTTGTGCAAAAAAGGACATGATTTTAATGCATCCCCTTCCAAGGGTAAATGAAATATCAGTGGAAGTTGACAATGATCCAAGAGCAGCTTATTTTAAACAGGCTAAGTGCGGAATGTTTGTAAGAATGGCTTTAATAATGAAACTATTGGGGGTAAATAAGGATGCTTAATATAGATAGTGTAGAAAAAGGTTTGGTAATTGACCATATAAAAGCAGGAAAAGCTATGGAAATATACCAATATTTAAATTTAGATAAAATGGATTGCAGTGTTGCTATAATAAAAAATGCAAAAAGCAAAAAAATGGGTAAAAAGGATATAATAAAAGTTGAAAACAACATAGATATGGATCTTCAGGTTCTGGGTTTTATCGATCCAAACATAACTATTAATGTTATAGATAATAGTGTAATAATAAGAAAAATAAATTTAGAACTTCCTCAAGAAATAGAAAATGTTGTAAAATGCAAAAATCCAAGGTGCATTACTTCCATAGAACAAGAGGTTGTTCATAAATTTAAGTTAACAGATAGAGAAAAAGAAATATACAGATGTTTCTATTGTGATACAGCTTACAAGAAATAGTGTAATGTAATATTGGAGAGTACAATGAAAATATTAAAATCAAGAGTTACAGAAAACAAATTAGTAACGGGTAATGTATTTAGGCTTTCAGCAGAATTTCAGGCTGATATAAAACCAGGCCAATTTTTTATGCTTAAAACCCTGGACAATGCCTTTCTTTTACCAAGACCTATAAGCGTAAATGACGTGAATGGAAATATACTTACACTCTTATATAGAATTGAAGGTCAAGGAACTAAAAAAATAAGCTCTTTGTCTGCAAATGATGAAATTCAGCTATTTGGCCCATTAGGTAATGGCTTTGATACCGAGATTTTAGAAGGAAAGATTGGTTTAGTAGGAGGAGGTATAGGTGTTGCACCCCTCTTATACTTAAGTAAAATATTAGGTAAAAAAGCTGATGTATATTTGGGATATAAAGACATGGATAATATATACCTATATGATGAATTCAAAATTTTTGCTAACAAGACAATTTTAGTAACTGAAGATGGTAGTCTAGGTGAAAAAGGCTTTGTAACAGACTATGTTGACTATGAAGAATATGACTTTGTTGTAACTTGCGGTCCTGAAATAATGATGAATAAAATAGTAAATAATTGTCGGAATAAAAACATTAAATGCTTCGTTTCTTTGGAAAGGCGAATGGCATGTGGTATGGGTGTTTGCCTTGGTTGCACTGTTGAAACAAAAGACGGGAATAAAAGGGCATGTAAAGAAGGTCCTGTTTTTGACAGTGACGAATTATTGTAAAGGAGAACTATGGCAAATTTAGAAACAAATGCAATGGGATTTAAATTTAAAAATCCAATATTGGTGGCTTCCGGGACTTTTGGTTTTGGAGAAGAATTTTCTCAAATATATGATTTATCAATTCTTGGTGGAATATGTAGCAAAGGTCTTACACTGAACCCAAGAGGGGGAAATAAAGGAACTAGGCTTTGGGAAACACCCATGGGTCTTATGAATAGTATTGGTTTAGAAAACCCCGGTGTTGATAAATTTATAGAGTTAGAACTTCCTAGAATGAAGTCCTACGACACCCTTATATTTGCAAACCTTGGTGGTCATTGCGAAGAAGATTACTTTGAAGGTATATACAAGTTAAATGATACAAATGTTGATGCAATTGAATTAAATATATCATGTCCAAATGTAAAAAGTGGTGGAATGGCTTTTGGAGTAAAATCATCAGTAGCTTATGATATAGTTTCAAAAGTTCGAAGAATATGCAGAAAACCACTAATGGTTAAACTATCTCCTAATGCAGAAAATATACCGGACATGGCCCTAGCTTGTGAAGCAGCAGGGGCAGATGGAATTTCTTTAATTAATACAGTTCAAGCTATGGCAATTGATATAAAGCAAAAAAAGGCTGTATTTGATAATATATATGCAGGCCTTTCGGGACCTTGTATAAAACCTATTGCCCTTAGAATGGTCCACGAGGTTGCCAAATCAGTTAAAATTCCTGTTTGTGGATTAGGAGGCATAATGAATGCAAGTGATCTTATAGAGTTCATTATGGCTGGAGCTACCTTGGTGCAAATAGGAACGGGAAATTTTATAAAGCCTGATATTGTACCTAACATTTTGAAAGAATTAGAAGAATTCTTATATATTGAAAATATAAAATCCCTAGATGAAATAAGAGGGATAATATAAATCAAAATTGGGGACGGTTCTTTTTGATTGATTTTTAATAGTGGATATAGAGGAGGAATTATGATAGACGTAGTTGAAATATTAAAGGAAAGTGATGCATTGCTAGAAGGGCACTTTTTGCTTTCATCGGGAAAACACAGCAATAGATATTGTCAATGTGCAAAGCTCTTGCAATATCCTGATAAGGCGGAAAAAGCAATTTCAATTGTAAAAGATAAGGTTGAATCACTTAACTTAGATCTTATAGTAGGTCCTGCTATGGGAGGTATTACAGCAGCTTACGAACTGGGAAGACAACTAGGTATAAAGGCGATATTTACGGAAAGAGAAAATAATGTGATGACACTTCGTAGAGGTTTTGAAATAAAGCCTGGCGAAAGAATATTAATAATGGAAGATGTAGTTACTACAGGGAAATCTTCCATGGAAACAGCAAAAGTACTTGAAGATTTAGGGGGAATAGTAGTAGGTATCGGATGTATTGTGGATAGAAAAGTAAGCCAAACCCAATTACCTATTTATTCTTCAGTAGAGTTATTCTTTGAAACTTATGACGAAGAAATTTGTCCTATGTGCGAAAAAGGTATTGACTTAGTGAAACCAGGAAGTCGTAAATTTTAGTGTTTTCCAGTAATTTACAATTTGTGCAATTAATATAATAATAAGACTCTAATTAACATAAAATATCATCGCTTATTTAGTTAAAAAAATGAGAACAAGACCCATTGCCTCGTTCTCATTTTTATCATTACTATAGAAAAAACAAAGGCCAGAACATCCACCATATAGGATTTTCACATCTACCATATCTATCACAGTATGGGTATCTGTAATACCTCATGGGATCGTAATAATCTCTGTTATCCCTTCTGTCGAATCTATTGTCGTACCTTCTATCAAACCTATTATCAAATCTTTGGTTAAATTCATTATTATATCTGTTAGCAAACGCATTATCATTCAGATCATCATAATACATATCATCGTAATACATATAGTCATCCATCTTATAATAATCCTGGTTAATATTCCTCTCCATATATACCCTCCTTTATACAAAATTTATATACTATAATATATGATACATGGACATCAATGTGACGTAAATTTTCCCGGGAAAATAGTTTAAAATTTATCTACTTTACAAATCGGTAAAAATGTATTAAATTATATATGGTATTGTTTTTAATATATAAGGGATAATGGTATCTGGTAAATAAATTTGGGGATATAGCTCAGTTGGGAGAGCGCTTGAATGGCATTCAAGAGGTCAGGAGTTCGAGACTCCTTATCTCCATACTATGCGGGTGTAGCTTAGTGGTAGAGTCCCGGCTTCCCAAGCCGGTTGTGTGGGTTCGATTCCCATCACCCGCTTATGACCTAACTTTAAATGTTTTATAAAATAAGCCATCAATCAAAAATTGATGGCTTAATCTTTTCTAAAAACTTTTACCTCAAAAACCTTGTAAGTTTTCCTGTATAGAATAGTGATAATCTGTGTAAAGGTCTGGTGCAGGCAATGTATAAAAGTTTCTTATCATATTCAGTATTATACTTTTTATCATTAGTTTCATAAACTATTACAGCATCAAATTCCAGCCCTTTGGCCAGGTAAACAGGAAGTACTAGGGTTCCTTCTAAAACACTATCATAGTCTAAATAGTCTACTAATTTTATTTTAGTTTTATTACTTAATTTAAAATACAAATCTGATGCTTCATGTCTATCTTTGCATATTAGGGCAATTGAGTTTAAGCCTTCGGTTTTATATTTTTCAATGATTTTAACAATTTCATCATGTATGTTGTCACTGTTTGCTTTGATAATAAGAGGCTCTTCTTCATTTCTTTTGAAAAATTCCGTTTTCGTTCCAACTTCTAGTAATTTTGTACTGAATTTGCCTATTTCATAGGAAGATCTGTAACTTTTACTAAGGAAGATTTTATTGCTTTTTTCAAAATTGAAAATTGATACAATACCATCATACATTGATACATCACTGTTTTTTTCGATGGATTGATTCACATCTCCCACTATTGTAAACTTTGCATATTTGTATAAAACTTTTAAAATATAATAGTGAAGTGGGTAATAGTCTTGTGCTTCATCAACTACTACCTGCTTTATATCACTAAAAAGGTCACATCCTTCTGCCTTAATTTTTAAGTACATTAGTCCAATCCCATCAGCATAAGGAATATTGTAAGGATCTTCTAAAGACTTGTTTGTATAGTCAATTATTTCGTCTATATTATGAGGAAGTTCCAAACCTTTTGATATCTTTATAAAAAGGTCTTTATCAGAAAATAATTTCTTATAAAGTTCAAAGCTAGAAAACTCTGTAAATTTTCGTACCTTCTCAATTAGAGATTGAGTTTCTTTGGCTGCTAAAACCCTTGTAAATGATTCTACTTCAAATGCATGGTTATTTAGCTTATTTACAACTTTTTCAATTTTACCCCGCCTGATATTTCTCATATCTCGAATTTGTCCCATTATTCTGTTTTCAATTATTTTTAATTTTTTAGCCGTAGGCATATCTAATTTGCCGCTTAGTAAAAATGCCTTTAGGAGTTCCGCTTTTTCAAGAGTTTGTCCGTTGAAGTAAATATCTTCAAATGGTATTAACTTACGCTCAAAATAATTTACAAATCTATCAATAATTTGCTTAAAAACATAAGAACCTTTAAATTCATCATATGACCTTAAAAAATTTCTTTTTTCTTCAGATTCTGCAATAATAATATTTTCATAGTTTTCACTTTTTGTTTTCATGGATAGTTTATTATCGAAAAGCTTTAGAAAAATATTTTCATAGGTATATTCATTAATATTTTCCTCTCCCAATTCAGGCAATACATTAGATATATATTTTGAAAAGAGAGGATTTGGTGAGATTACAATAATATTGTTAGCACTTAAGTTTAAATTTAAACCTTGATACATTAAATATGCAATTCTATGCAAGGCTACAGAAGATTTACCGCTACCTGCAACCCCTTGAACTACCAATAGGTCATTGTAAAGGTCTCTAATGATAACATCTTGTTGTTTTTGAATTGTTTCAACAATAGTTTTCATTTTAGAGGTCATATTTTTCGATAAGGCAACCATAAGCATTTCATCGAGAATATTAAAGTTGCTGTCGAAGAAATAATCCATTTTGCCCTTAATAATTTTAAATTGTCTTTTAAGGGATACAAACCCTTTTATTATACCTGCAGGTGCTTTATACTGGACAGGACCTACTTCATTTCTATAATAAATGCTTGATATTGGAGCACGCCAATCATAGACTTTTATTTCATGGGTTTCATCATCCATTAAATTAAAAAGTCCAATATATATTTTTTCAGTATCATCATAACCTTCTTCTGTAAAGTCAATTCTTGCGAAATAAGGACTATCAACCATCTTCTCATATTTTGAAATACGTTTTGCAAGCTCAGTATAGGTGAAAGTTTGAGCATTAAGAGCACTTAAGTATTGATTTAGGTCTGAAAGTTTATCGAAATCCGTAGACGAATGGGTTGTATTTTCCCACATATCCCTTCTTGCTTCAATTAAATCTGCCTTTTGGTCTTCTAAATTGCTTGTTTCATATTCCAATTTGTAATTTAACAAATTTATGATTTCATCAAGATACTTGACTTCCTCTTTATATTTGTCACTATATTCAATCATTTTATACCCCTTACAAATTCGATAAAAAATATTAATAGATTATTATATCATAATAAGCATTATATGAAAAGTAAAAATCTAACTTTACTAAAGAAAATTAAATTTTCGTAACATATTTATTTTTGAATAAACTTGACAAAAATTAAATGATATTGTATTATCAACTATAACAATGATGGAAAATAGTAAACAGCAAACTTTTTAAGAGAGCAGGCGGTTGGTGTGAGCTTGTAAAATAGTTGTTGAATCCGTTCCGGAGTATCTAAGGGTAGCAACTTAGACGTTGAAGGCGTTAACTTATCTAAGTGATTATGTTAAGGTATGGAGACACACCTCTATAGGTATATGAGGGATAGTCTCCGGGGTGAGGAATGTCGCCCTAGTATATACCTCAGATATAATAATTAGGGTGGTACCGCGAATTTTACTCCTTCGTCCCTTTGTGGATGAGGGAGTTTTTTATGATTTAATCCAATTTTTTCGACAATATAGGTATGAGGACACACCTCTACTATAGGGATATTCTCTGCAAGTCTTAGTAATGTCCCAAAATAGTGAAATTGATGGTAGGTCAAACGCAAAGAATTATGTATTAGATTTGAATGATATAAAATAAATATGATAATTATTACAAGGAGGCTATTATGTTAGATATTAAGAGAATCAGAAATAACCCTGAAGAGGTAGAAGAACTATTAAAAAGAAGAGACCCTGAACTTTCTTTGGATAAGGTTCTTGAATTAGACAAGGTAAGAAGAGAAAAGATTGTTGAAGTTGAAGAAATGAAGGCTGAACAAAACAAGGTATCTAAGCAAGTTCCAATCCTTAAAAAAGAAGGAAAAGATGTTAGCGAAATACTACAGAAAATGAAGGAATTAGCTGACAAGGTAAAAATACTTGACAGCCATGTAAAAGAAATCGATGAAAAAATAGAAGAAGAACTATTAGATATCCCAAATACACCCAATCCTGATATTACTATTGGTGCTTCAGATCTAGACAATAAGGAAGTAAGAAGATGGGGAGAGCCTAGACACTTTGATTTTGAATTGAAGGCACATTGGGACTTAGGTGTGGACTTAGATATTCTTGATTTTGAAAGAGCAACTAAGATTACCGGAACTCGTTTTTCTATGTTTAAAGGAATTGGGGCTAGGTTGGAAAGAGCAATCACTGCTTACATGCTGGATAAGCATGTCTTAGACCATGGCTTCACGGAAATATCTCCTCCATTCATGGTAAATAAGGAAAGCATGATTGGAACAGGCCAGCTTCCTAAGTTTGAGGAAGATATGTTTAAGCTTAATCAAAAGGAATATTATTTAATTCCAACTGCTGAAGTACCTGTTACAAATATGTATCGTGATGAAGTGCTAGGAGAAAAAGACCTTCCGATCTATATGACGGCTTATACACCATGTTTCAGGGCCGAAGCAGGTTCTGCAGGGAGAGATACAAGAGGTTTAATTAGAAATCATCAATTTGATAAAGTAGAAATGGTTATGTATGCTAAACCGGAAGATTCATATAGTCAACTAGAAATCTTAACAGATTTTGCTGAAGAAATTTTAAAAGGATTAGGTCTACCTTACAGGGTTGTAGAACTTTGTACAGGTGATATTGGTTTTTCTTCTGCCAAGACTTATGATTTAGAAGTATGGATGCCAAGCTATAACAGATATGTTGAAATTTCTTCATGTTCAAACTTTGAAGATTTCCAGGCTAGAAGAGCAAATATTAAATTCAGACCTGAAGACAAAGGAAAGTTGGAATATATTCATACCTTAAATGGTTCAGGGCTTGCAGTTGGTAGAACATTTGCTGCTATTCTTGAGAACTACCAAAATGATGATGGCTCAATAACTATTCCAATAGCTCTGAGACCTTATATGAGAGGGCTTGAAAAAATAACATTATAATATATACCACAGGGAAACCTGTGGTATTTCATGTGACTTAATTACATTTAAAAATTTAAAAATTAGTATCATTAATATATTAAAGTGGAGGTAATTATGTTAGGATTATTAAAAAGAAGAAAAATAAATACAATAAATATTAATGATATTGATGAATTAATAGGAAAGATTAATTTAATTGATATTAGAGAAGAATATGAATATAAATCTGGAAGTATAAAGACTTCAAAAAATATTCCCATGAATAAATTACTGAATAATCCAGAAAAGTACATGCAAATGGATAAAAAATATTATTTGTATTGTTTGTCAGGAGCAAGAAGCAAAAATGCAGTTATGAATCTTAGTAAATTAGGATATAACCTTGTAAACTTATCCGGTGGAATTGGTTCATACAGAGGAAAAAACAGAAAATAAAAGGAGTTACTATGTCACGTAAAATATTGATTGTAGGGGGAGTTGCTGGAGGTGCATCTGCTGCAGCAAGACTTAGAAGAAACAGTGAAGATGACCGCATTATAATGTTTGAAAGGGGTCCTCATGTTTCATTCTCAAACTGTTCACTGCCCTATCATTTGAGTGGTATCATTGAAGATGCAGAAGATTTGGTATTAATGGATCCAGAACTTTTTTTAAGTCAGTACAACATTGAAGCCAGAATAAATAATGAGGTTCTGTCAATTGATAAAATAAATAAAAGTATATCTATAAAAAACAATCTTACAGGTGAAATATATACAGAAAGTTATGACAAATTAATTTTATCACCTGGTGCTAATCCAATTGTTGAAAATATCAAGGGCTTGGAAAACACTAATGTATTCACCGTGAGAAATGTCGTTGATATCGATAATATAAATAAGTTTGTAAAAAAATCAGAGTCAAAAAATATTATTGTTATCGGTGGGGGCTTCATAGGTGTTGAAACGGCAGAAAATTTAAAGCTGGCCGGATACAATGTATCTATAATTATTGCTTCCAAGCAAATATTAAACACTTATGATTATGACATGGTACAAATATTTCATAAGGAAGTTTATGATAAGGGTATCAACTTATTAATTGGAGAAAAAATTGATAAGTTTGAAAACAATAAAGCATTTCTCAAGTCAGGTAAAATAATTGATTCGGATGTTGTTATAATGGCAAAAGGTGTTGACCCTGAAATTTCTCTTGCTCGGGAAGCTGGACTTGAAATTGGTGAAACAGGAGCAATTAAGGTTGATAAAAATTATAGAACAAATGACAAGGATATTTATGCTGTTGGGGATGCAGTTGAAGTTTATAACGCATTGACCAGGTCTCAGACAAAATTAGCCTTGGCAGGACCTGCCCAAAAAGCAGCCAGGACCGTTGCAGATCATATAAACAATAAGCCTACCTTTAACAGAGGGTTTATAGGCTCATCTGCTATCAAGGTGTTTGATTACAATGGGGCTGCAACCGGTTTAAGCGAATCAATGATAAGATCACAAGGAATTAAAATCAATTATGATATTGTAAGAATTATTTTGAATGATAAAGTTGGTATAATGCCTGATGCAGAGCCCCTACATTTAAAATTATTATATGAAGTTCCTAGCGGTAAAATTCTTGGGGCTCAAGCTATAGGTAAAGGTGATGTTACAAAAAGAGTTGACATAATAGCGACTCTTATAAAATTTAGCGGAAACTTAGATGATTTAAGAGATTTGGAATTATGTTATGCGCCACCTTTTTCTACGGCCAAGGATGTGGTAAATTATGCAGGATATGTTGGTTCAAACCTCTTAAACAGAGACTTTAAGCAAATAAATGTTGACAAGGTAAGAGAATTAGTGGAAAGCGGTGCATTTATTGTAGATGTAAGAGAAAAATATGAATATAAGACAGGTCATATAAAAGGCTCATTAAATATTCCTTTAAGTCAATTAAGAAACAGATTATCTGAAATTCCAATGGACAGAAATGTATACTTACATTGCAGAACAGGTCAAAGAAGCTATAATGCAGTCATGGCACTTCAAAATAGGGGATATGACAATGTCTACAATATAACCGGAAGTTTTTTAGGCTTATCATTTTATGAATATTTTAATGATGAAACAACTGATAGAGAAAAGATAGTAACAAACTATAATTTCATATAAGAAGCCGGCTTTGCCGGTTTTTTATTTGCATTGGTCTAAATTTTATTCTATAATAAATTATTACATAAAGTGGAGTGAAAATGAAAGATATTGAATTAGCAAAAAAATTATTAGATAATGAAAAAAAGGCTCTAGTAATTGTTAAAGATGGAAGAGTTCTGTATTCAAGTGACGGAAAAGGAATCAAGCCTATTTATACAGCACTTAAAGACTTCAAAGACGAGCTTAAAGGTGCAAGTGTAGCTGATAAAGTAATTGGAAAGGCTGCTGCGATGATATGCCAATATGCCCAAGTTAAAGAATTAAGCACTAAGCTTATTTCAGAAGCTGCAATCGATGTTTTGAAAAATACATCAATTATATATGACTATGAAAAATCCGTACCATATATAAAGAACCTTGACCAATCGGGAATGTGCCCTGTGGAAACTTTGTCTCTTAAAGCAAATAATATTGATGATTTATTAAACGAAATATCGAACTTTTTAAACAATGTAGGTAAGGGCTCTATGAATCATATGCATAATGATTGAAATAATAATTTAGTAAAAGGGTCCATTCTCAAAAAATAAAATATTTTAGTATAGTAAGGAAGGTAAAATGATAAAAGAATTTGAAGGGGTTAAACCAAGTATTGATAAAAAAACATATGTTGCAGATGGGTGCCATATCATAGGCAAGGTAAGAATTAAAGAATATTCAAGCATTTGGTTTAATACTGTTGTAAGAGGAGATGTAAACTCCATAGAAATAGGAAGGTATGTAAATATTCAAGATAACAGTGTTGTTCATGTTTCCGATGATTATTCTACAAGTATTGGAGATTTCGTAACTATCGGCCACAATGCCATAGTTCATGCATGTAAAATAGAAGACCACTGCTTGATTGGTATGGGATCAATTATTATGGATGGTGCTGTAATAGGAAGGGGAAGCATTGTTGCTGCAGGTGCTGTTGTAAAGAAAAATCAGCAAATACCTCCTTTTTCTGTTGTCGCAGGGATACCGGCAAAGGTAATAAAAACTGTGCCTGAAGAAAATATTTCTAAAATACACTCTCAAGCTTTAAAATACAAGGATGTTTGGTCAAAAAGATACGGCCTTATGCCTGATATCGGTGGAGAGTATTATGATGGTAGCAAAATTGTATAGTTAGTTATTAATATAGGTTAAAAATTGGACTTAAGGATGTGTACATATGATAATAAAGGAAGAGTTTTATTATGATTCATATGATGGAGTAACAAAAATTCATGCAATTAAATGGATACCTGAGAAAAAAATAACCGGAGTACTTCAAATTTCCCACGGAATGCTTGAACATATTGATAGGTATGATGATTTTGCCAACTTTATGGCCAGCCATGGAATTTTGGTTGCAGGAAATGACCACTTAGGTCATGGATCATCTTTGCTTACTGAAGAAGATCGTGGTTTTTTTAGTGAAGGTGATGGGAATCAATCGGTTATAGAAGATATGCGGAAATTAAGTGAAATCTTGAAATCTCAGTATAAAAACTTACCATATTTTATGTTAGGGCACAGTATGGGGTCTTTTTTTGTAAGACAGTACATTTCTCTCTATGATGACTTGGATGGTGCCTTGATTGTAGGTACCGGTTATCAGCCTTATGCGTTGGTTAAATCAGGTATGATAATTTCTAAAGTTATGGCAGCTTTTAAAGGATGGAGATTCAGAAGCAAGTTTATAAATCAGCTGGCAGTAGGAGGCAACAATAAGTATTTCCAACCTGCTAGAACTAGGTCAGACTGGCTTACCAGGGATGAGGAAGAAGTAGATACTTACATTAAGGATAAAAGAATTGATTTTATTTTTACTCTTAATGCTTTTTACCATATGTTTAAAGGGATGCTTAATTTGTATACTAAGGAACATATAGACAATATACCAAAAGATTTGCCAGTCGTGCTATTATCGGGAGAACAAGATCCTGTAGGGGACTTTGGAAAGGATGTCAAAAAGCTTTATGACCTTTATAAAACAAAAATGACACATGTTACTATTAAACTCTATAAAGACCATAGGCATGAAATTTTAAATGAATTAGATAAAGAAAAGGTATATTGGGACATGTTAAGATGGATAAACAAAATAATTGGATAATATGACATATTACCAAATTTACCAACAAACTTTTAAAATTGGTAATGCATTTATCTGTATATTATTGTATACTTGTAGTATTATAGATAATTCGGAGGAAGTATGAAGAAAATAAGCAAAATATTATCCATGTGTTTAATAATAATAATACTTACAACTAATTTCGTATATGCAGATATAAATATAAATGAAAATATAAATGGTGCCTTACTAGGTGATTTAGAAACAGGTGAAATACTTTATGAATATAATATAAATCAGCAATTGGCAATTGCAAGCATTTCTAAGTTGATGACTTATACTTTGATGATGGACAAGGTTGCAGCAGGAGAAATATCTCTTGATGACGATGTTGTAATAAGCGGACATGCTGCTGCTACTGAAGGTAGTAAATTTGGGCTTTTATCTGGTGAGACAATTAAACTTAAAACTTTGGTAGATGCAATGTTAATAGTGTCAGGAAATGATGCTGCAACTGCAATTGCTGAATATGTAGGAGGAAGCCACGATAATTTCGTAAAAATGATGAATGCAAAAGCATCAGAGCTGGGACTTTTATCTGCAAGCTTTATAAACCCTCATGGTTTGCCTATTAATGATGAAGATACGGGCCAAAATCACATGTCAGTTTCTGATTTATTCAAGTTAACAAGACATATCTTAACCACGTATGCAGAGATTCTGGAAATAACAAAAGAACCTGAATTGACTATTACAGAAAGAAATTTTAGCAGACCTGCTACAAACCCAATATTAGGAATAGTTGAAGGTGCAGATGGATTAAAGACCGGTTATACAGACAAGGCTGGTATTTGTTTAGTTTCAACCATGCCTGTTGAAGGAAAAAGTCAAGATTTTAGGATTATTGCTATAATATTAGGCGCACAAACCCACGAGGAAAGATTAAATAAAACAGTGGAATTATTGGAGTATGGAAAAGAAAATTTTGTTAGATTAAAGCTAACCGATGTATCGGAATCTCTTGATAAGGTTTATATTTCCAATTCTAAAGCAGGTAAGGTGGAAGTTTATCCCGTACAGGACTTTAACAAGGTAATAAAAAATGAAGATGTTGTAACAACTAAAATAAGGTACAATGAATCAGTACAAGCACCATTTGAAAAAGGTGAAAAGATAGGAACAATAAGCATTTTTGTTAATGGTGAAGAAATAGGACAGGTTGATGCAACAGTCAAGGAAAATATAGAAAAAGCTAATATTTTCCTTAGGATATTTAGATTTTTTAGAAATTTATTTTAGTCAATTATAATAATGAATAAAATTGGATACTTTATTATGTATAAAATCGTAGGATATTTTAATATTTTGAATTAAATTCATTAACTCAAATTAACTTAAGTGCATAGTTATAAATAAATTTCGAACAAATCAAAATAGTACAATTAACACAAGTGTTGAAATACAATCAAAATATTAATTTAGCCTCATAAATCATAATAATAACATATAAATTATTGCATAAATATAAACAATTCCCCTTTGGCTAAGGGAACAATCATATTGACAAAAAAACAAATATAGTGTAAAATTTAAAAAATAGTTCTTGTGCATCTGTAGCTCAGTAGGATAGAGCAGTGCCCTCCTAAGGCATGTGCCGGGGGTTCGATTCCTCTCAGGTGCACCATTTTACATATTTAAGGCAAACGAATTCCAATTATTAAAGAAAACGTATCTCTAGAAACAGGTATTTAAATTAAGTAATCGTATTTTAGGACAAAGCTTATAACTAAGAAAACGATATTTAATTATGAGCAAACGATACACACGGAATAAGCAAACGAATTCAGATAGTTTTATTAGTTTAACTAATTTAATTATAAAATTATTAGGAGGATAAGAATGAAAAAACTATTATCTTTATTGTTGGTTTTAGTATTGATATTAACAGCGTGTACAACGCCAACTGAACCTGCAGCGCCAGAAACACCAAAAACACCGGAAACACCAGGTACTTCTGACCCTGTTGAAGAGCCAGATGATGGAATTTATGCTAAGGAACAAATTTACAGAACAGTTTATTCTGAAGAAATTCAAACAGTAAACTATTTAACTACTGCTACAACTGTTGAATTTGGATTAGCAGCAAATTTAGTTGACACTTTGGTTGACTATGATATGTATGGAGTACTTCAGCCTGCATTAGCTGAATCATGGGATGTTTCAGATGATGGCCTTGAATGGACATTTAACATTAGAAAAGGTGTTAAATGGGTTGACTATGAGGGAAATGAGGTTGCTGAAACAACTGCTCATGATTTCGTAAGTGCTGCAGAATTCATATTAGTACCTGCAAATGAATCAGCAACAGCTAATTTATTCTATAGTGTAATTAAAAATGCTGAAGAGTATTTCAATGGAGATGTTACTGATTTTGCAGAAGTAGGAGTTAGGGCAGAAGATGACTACACATTAGTTTATACACTGAAGACCCCTGTTCCATATTTTGAATCAATGTTAACATATGTATGTTTCTTCCCTGTGTATGGTCCATTCTTAGAGCAAATGGAAGATGCATTTGGTACAGCAAATTCAGCATTATTGTATAACGGTTCATATATATTATCAGAATTTGAACCTCAAATGCACAGAATTTTAACTAAAAACCCAACATACTGGGATGCTGAAAACATTCACATAGTAGAATTAAATTATAAATATAACCAGGAAGCAAGCGCCTTAGCAGGAGAGATGTATAAACGTGGAGAAATTACCGCCGTTGAAATACCCTCTACAAACATTGATGAATGGATGAACAACCCTGAATTAAAAGATCAGGTTAGACCGGGCACATTAGGAACTTACACATACTTCTATGCGTTTAACTTTGATCCTAATTTTGATGCAGAATACGAACCGGAAAACTGGAAAATAGCAGTAAACAATCCTAATTTCCGTAAATCAATCGTTTCTTCATTCAACAGAGTTGCAGCTATGGTTACTAAAGAACCATATAATCCAGAATACAGAATTCAAAACACAATTACACCTGAAAACTTTGCAGCACAAGGCGGTTTAGACTATACTCAAACAGGACCTTTAAAAGCAATTACAGATGGTGACTTCTACGACACTAACAAAGCTTTAGAGTTTAAAGAAAAAGCAGTTGAAGAATTAACAGCTGCAGGAGCAACATTCCCTGTAAAAATGTTAATGCCTTATAATACAAACTCTACATCTTGGGCTAATGAAGCACAGGTTGTTAAACAACAATTAGAAACTGTGTTGGGAACTGATTATGTAGAAGTAACATTGCTTCCTCATGCACCAACAGGATTCCTTGATGGAACAAGACGTGCAGGAAACTATACATTCATGCAAGTAAACTGGGGACCTGACT
>CAZTML010000017.1:0-1656 GCA_964614935.1 uncultured Clostridia bacterium
AAAATAAATGTTGACAAGCTAAATAAATAGTGATAGACTCTCATTTAATACAGAAACAAAACCGATGAAGCGAAGATTAAACTATATGTGCACTTACAGAGAGTAGGGATAGCTGAGAGCCCTGCAGAACGCAGTACAGACAAATGGATCGCTGAGGGTGAGGTGAACGGGTATACCCCTAGTATCTGAAACGTAAGCCTACGTTACAAGGCAGGAAATGTGTTAGCATTTTCGTTAAAGTGGATTGATTTTCAGTCAATTAAGGTGGTACCGCAGGTTATGCCTGTCCTTTTGTTAAGGACGGGTTTTTTTGTTTTTGTATGCCCTACCGCATGGAATTCCAAATTTGTGTGATGTAAGAAGAAGTAAATAAATTTGTGAATGAGCCTGCGCAAATAAAAATTCAGGAGAATAGATATGAAAAAATTACTATCAATTATCACTATTATGGCAATGTTATTTGTAATGCTGACAGGATGTGCAACAAATGCAGAAACAAAAAAACCTGTAACAAATCAGTCTGACCAAGTGGAAACAAATGGCAATGTAAAAATTAAAATAGGCATAATTCAACCTGTTGAACACCCATCTTTAAACCAAATAAGAGAATATATTATAATTGGACTTGAAGAACAAGGACTAAAAGATAAGGTTGAAATAACTTACAAGGATGCACAAGGAGATGCATCAAATATCAATACTATAATTTCACAGTTTGTAGGCGATGAAATGGATGTAATAGTTCCTATAGGAACCGGTGCTGCACAAAGTGCTGCGGCAGCAACTAAGGAAATTCCAGTAGTATTTGCAGCGGCCAGCTATCCTGTAGATGCAGGGCTAGTAAAGGATGTAAACAAACCTGAAGCAAATGTAACAGGTGTATCTGATGCAATAGACGTAGAATTGATTTTTGATTTAGCTTTCGAATTAACACCGGATGTAGAAACTTTTGGCTTTATCTATAACACTGGAGAAGTAAATTCAGCATCTGCTATCAATAAAGCTAAGGAATACTGCGATGCTAATGGAATTAAATACCTTGAGTCTACTATAACAAATTCAAGTGAATTATTGCAGGCAACTCAATCATTGGTAGAAAAGGTTGATGCAATTTTCACTCCAACAGACAATACTGTTGCTTCTGCAATGCCAGTTTTATCAGCAGAAACACAAAAGGCAGGAATACCTGTATATACTGGAGCGGATTCCTTGGTTATTGACGGTGGATTTGCAACAGTTGGAGTTGATTATACAATACTTGGCAGACAGGTTGCAGAAATGGTTAAGAAGGTTGTTGATGGAGTAGAAATTGCTGATATACCGGTTGAAACCTTGGCAGAATATGCAACCATTGTAAACACTACAACAGCAGATAAAATAGGTGTTAAATTTACAGATGAACAATTGAAAGAATTTCAGATAGTGGAGTAACAATTGCCATTGTTGGAATAAAAGGCGTAGCCCCTGTCATTCTGAGAGCGTAGGTCGAAAGATGCCCTTAACCCATTTTTAGGGGAATGCAGAGGATTTGTTCTGAAAAATGGTAGGTCATTCGCAGAGTAGAATTTCATTAAAAGTAGTAGGACAAAAGATGAGATCCTTCACTGCGTTCAGGATGACAAGGATTGCGTTCAGGATGACAAGGATTGCGTTCAG
>CAZTML010000017.1:1756-21073 GCA_964614935.1 uncultured Clostridia bacterium
TGCGTTCAGGATGACAAGGATTGCGTTCAGGATGACAAGGATTGCGTTCAGAATTATACTAACGTGTTTTCATGGCAATTACAAAGAGGAGGAAAAAATGAGTTTAACAGCATTTATAGGGGCAATGGAATTAGGACTTGTATATTCACTGCTTGCTTTTGGAACTTTTATATCATTTAGAATATTAAAAGTTGCAGATTTAACGGTAGATGGAAGCTTTGTGCTTGGAGCAGCTGCATCAGCAATGTTTACATTTGAAGGCATGCCTTTTGCAGGGATCCTTGCTGCATTGATAGCAGGGGCCATAGCTGGAATTGTTACAGCCCTTTTACAAACCAAGATGGGAATACAACCTATTTTGGCTGGAATCTTAACAATGACAGGACTTTATTCCATAAACCTTATGGTAATGGACGGAAAAGCAAATATACCGCTTTTAAACAAAACAAATATTTATACCTTTGCCGAAAGTTTTGGAGGAAGAGCATATAAAATATTGGTGCTAGCAGCAATTGTTTCAGCAGTATTTATTATATTAAACTGGTTTTTCAGAACTCAGCTAGGTCTTTCTATAAGGGCAACCGGTGACAATGAAGATATGTGTAGAGCTTCTTCCATAGATACTGATTTTATAAAGATTGTCGGATTTGGGTTATCAAATTCAATAGTTGCCTTGTCTGGAGCCTTAGTTGCGCAAATGCAGCAGTCGGCAGATGTGAATATGGGATCTGGAATGGTTGTGATATCTTTTGCTTCGTTGATCATAGGAAGTGTTATAATAAAAAATAAAAACATTACTTTAGGCTTATTATCGGTTGTTATTGGCTCGATTATTTACAGGTTAATAATTGCACTAATTTTAACTACAAATTTTCCTCCTTCATATTTAAAATTAATTTCGGCCTTGGTAGTTATAACAGCACTCTCTCTACCTAATATCAAAAAGAAAATGGAACTAAACAGAATGAGAAGGGAGTCAATCAATGCTTAAGGTTAATTCAGTAAATAAAGTTTTCAATAAGAACAGTTTAGACCAACATGTGGCCTTAGATAATGTATCTCTTCATGTTCTTGAAGGTGAATTTGTTACAGTAATAGGTGGCAATGGGGCAGGTAAATCTACCTTGTTCAATGCAATATCCGGCACCATGTTTTGTGATTCCGGTGAAATAATATTAGGTGACGAAAATATTACCTATATACCTGAGCACAAAAGGGCATCTTTTATAGGACGTATTTTCCAAGACCCAATGAAGGGAACTGCTCCTAACTTGACTGTGGGAGAAAACTTAATTATTGCATATTTGCGAAGTACTAACAGGAATATGATGTCAGTCCCATCGAGAAAGGATAAAGAGTATATAAGAGAACATCTTGCAAGTCTCAATCTAGGACTTGAAAACAGGATGAACACCAAAATAGGACTGTTGTCAGGTGGACAAAGACAGGCAGTTACATTAGTAATGGCAACTTTAGTAAAACCTATGCTCTTACTTTTGGATGAGCATACGGCTGCATTGGACCCGGCAAGCGGTAAGTCTGTTATAGAGCTCACTAAAAAGATAATAGCAGAAAACAATATTACAACACTTATGATTACTCACAACATCTCTTCTTCTTTAGAATTGGGAACAAGAACTATTATGATGGACTCAGGAAAAGTAGTTATGGATTTAAAGGGACAAGAAAGAGAAAAAGCAACGGTTCAAACGTTGCTTGCTAAGTTTAACTAAAAGCCCAAAGGGGGTTATCCCCTTGACCTAGTTTTATAATGATTACCCTAGTCATTATAAACAAATGTTTCTTCGAAATCACAATCAGGGCATTTGGCTGTAACTTCATATGTGTTTATGGAAAGCACTTTTACATTTGTAACAGTGCTTAAATTTTTATCTTTACCTTTAAATTTAGCATTATTTGAAGCTACTTGGCCCCTAGCATATGAATAATTATATCTTTTCCCGCAATTTGAACATTTTCTTCTACCTTTTATTGCTATCATTAGTTCACTCCTTAGTATTCGTATTCCTATTATATTAAGTTGAGTTTATAATATCAAGTTTTTTATTGAATTTGTAATTATTAAATGTTACTATTGAAATAGATCTATCTCAAAGTAACTTGCAAAACTTAGGAGGAAAATATGGATTGGATTTGTGAAAACAGACAATTGGCAAAAAATGAATTAGTGGGTCTTAAGTCAGAAGGTGATTTTCTTGTATTGGATGAAAACGTTGAAGAAGGCTATTTATTAACGCCTGTTATTGAAACAGAAAAGTTTAGTGAAATAACACCTTCGTGGAATTCTAGGACAAGTAGCGATAGTTTTGTGGAACTTTTCATAAAAATTAGAGTTGAAAATCAATGGACAGATTTTACTAGCTATGGTGTATGGGCAACTGATGGATTTAACATAGGAATTAAAGACAGGGTAAAACAAGACTTAGTAAGGGTGATTCCTGATAGAATATTTGTAAATGATGATAAGTTTGGTGATGCAGTTCAAATAAAGGTTATATTAAAAGGTAATTATCCCAAACTTAAATTAATTGCTTTTTCTACTGACGGTGGGGAAGATGAGGAAGTAGTGGGAGATTATTTAAGAACAATAGAAAATGTACCTATGATATCTCAACTTGCCAGCGGTCATATTCACAGCAATTCAATATGTAGTCCCACGTCACTAACTATGACTTTAAAATTCCACGGCAAGGATATAAACCTTGACCAAGCAACAAAAGGAACCCTGGATACAGGAAATCAAGCTTATGGAAACTGGCCACAAAATGTTGCATTTGCTGGGGAACAGGGCATGAGAGCTTACACGAAGAAATGCAAAAGCATTAATCCAGTGAAAAATTTCATAGCAGAAGGAATCCCTGTTGTAGCATCTGTTGTATCAAAGGAAAAAGATGCTTTAGAAGGTGCAAATTCGGCATTTCCTCACGGACATCTAATGGTGGTTATAGGCTTTGACATTAAAGATGGCATTGAATACATAGTAGTAAATGATCCCGCTTCAGACTCTGATGAAGAAGTAAGAAGATATTACAAACTTGACCAATGGGTTAATGTTTGGAGGCACTATATATATGCAGTAACACCTTAAGCTTAGGATGACGATGGCTGTGCCCCCTATTTACAGGAATTCAAAGTGATAAGTTTTCATATTCGGAAGGTGAATAAAGGATTGGTCCGAGACGAACCAATCCTTTATAATTTACTCCTATGCACCTTTGAACTGTGAATTATATAAATCGGCATAAATACCGTCTTGATCTAATAGTTCCTGGTGTCTTCCCTTTTCTTCAATACCCTTATCTGTTAATATAATAATTTCATCTGCATTTCGAATTGTAGATAACCTATGGGCTACAACTACTGTGGTACGACCCTTAGATAAGTCTTCTAAAGATTTTTGTATTAGGAGCTCAGTAGCATTATCAAGTGCAGAAGTCGCTTCATCTAATATAAGTATAGGTGGATTTTTAAGGAATACCCTGGCTATTGAAATTCTTTGTTTTTGTCCTCCTGATAATTTGACTCCTCTTTCGCCTACAAAAGTGTCATATCCATCAGGTAAAGTCATTATATAGTCATGAATATTAGCTTTTTTGGCTGCTTCAACAACTTCTTCCTCACTAGCATCGTATCTTCCGCATTGAATATTTTCAAAAATTGTTCCTGTGAACAAAAACACTTCTTGCTGAACAATTCCAATATTCTTTCTCAGTGATCTACGAGTAAATTGTCTAATGTCTGTTTTATCTATGGAAATGCTCCCTTCTTCTATTTCATAAAAGCGTGGTATTAAGTGGCAAAGGGTAGTCTTGCCTCCGCCTGAAGGTCCTACAAAAGCAACTGTATTACCTGCTTTTATATCAAATGATATATTTTTTAACACTTCCTTATTATTATCATAAGCAAAGGTTACATCATCAAAACTTATGTCACCTTCTACATGGTAAATATCTTGGGCACCAGGATCATCAGATTCTACCTCTTTATCCATAATTTCCGTAAAACGCTGGAATCCAGATTTTCCTGATTGGTATTGCTCAACAAAGTTTATTAACTTCCTTATAGGGTTTAAGAAGTTGCCTATATACAATAGAAAGGCTGCAAAGTCTCCGAAGTTAATCCACCCTTTAAAAAAGAATATTGCTCCAGCACTTAAAACAACAATATTTAAAAAGTCTATTATAAATGAAGAAGATACATGAAACTCTGCCATTACCTTGTAGGCCTTTTTTCTTGCTTCCTGGAATCTAGAGTTATTTTTATTAAATTTTTCTACTTCATTTTCTTTGTTGCTGAATGCTTTAGATACTCGAATACCTGATATAGAGTTTTCGATTGTTGCGTTAACTTCACCTATAGTAACTCGGGTTTCCATAAAAGTATCAGCCATGCGGATTCTAAGTTTCATGGCAACAAGTATCAATAATGGAATAATTGAAAAGACAATGAGGGCTAGAGGTAAATTTATTGTGCTTAGCATGATAAAGGAGCCAATAAGCATTACTAAGGATATAAACAGGTCCTCGGGACCATGATGGGCAAGTTCTGAAATATCCATTAAATCATTGACAATTCTGGATGAAAGGCTTCCGGTTTTATTTTCGTCAAAAAATACAAAGGGTAAGTCTTGCAGGTGTTCGAACATATCCCTCCTCATATGGGATTGCATTTTCACACCCATAATGTGTCCGTAATATGTTATGTAATAATTAAGTCCTACTTTGAGAATATATATGAGTCCTAAAACAATCAGCCATGTAATCATAAGCTGAAATTCTTGGTTTGGAACATAAATATTTATGATATTTCTTGTTATCATAGGATAAAACAAATCACATACAGCTACTGCAAAGGCGCAAATCATATCGGTAATAAATATTTTTTTTACCGGTTTGTAATATGATATAAATCTTTTAAGCATATTTTACTCCTGTTTGTCTATAGATTTTGAAGTTATTAATGATATAACTACATATAAAAGGATCGATGCTAAATTTAGAAGAAGAAAAATTGTAAAATATAATCTTTTAAAATAGCTGAAAATGGCAATCAAAACTAAAACTATTATCAAAATATTTTTTGCATTCTTATAGGGGCTGATTTTAAAAACTGCTTCAAATACTTTATCTACACTGTGTCTATGCAACAATATTCCCAATATTATTGCAGCTATTGCATATCCGGGACTCCTGGACATCAGTGAACACCCTTGTGAAAATACAAAAATTCCTATTGCCAATAGCCAGTGATTAAAAAATCTGTGCTCTCGCATTTGTTTTCGCTGTTCTTGACGAATTTCGTACATATTTCACCTCATGTTTTATTTATATAATCATATCATTTTTTGCATGTGTTTTCAACGAGGAATTTATACATTTCGTGAATATTAGTGTGGAAATATTAGAGTTCACTTATGGCCCACTCCTAGAATACTTAAATATTGTATTGACATTTCAAGATAAATGTGTTAAATATGAAAAAGGAAAAGGGTATAATCCATAATTATAATTGCTATTTAAAAATATCACTTATAAAAGTGTCATCATGCAAGTATTATGTGGAAAAAATGTCCCTATATAATAATAATATTATTTTCAGGATTTATTACAGATACGAAAGATTTGATTATAAGGATTGAAAAAAAGTATATTATTATTTGATTTTCGGTAAAAGATATTCTATGGAAATTTTATTAACTGAAAGGAAGAAAGAAATGAAAAGACTAAAGATGATTTTTGTAATGCTAATAGTTGTGATTCTATTGGCAGCATGCACAAATGGAGAAAACACACCTGAAACACCTAATGCAACAGATGTTAAGACTAATCTTATAATGGGATACACTACGGAACCTGAAGGTCTTGACCCTCACAGAACTGCTGCAGCTTCCACATTTACTGTAACTAATAATATCTATGACACCTTGGTAGGAGTAACACCAGAGTGGTTAGCAGAGCCCAGACTTGCAAAGGAATGGGTTGTTTCTGATGACGGAATGGAAATTACTTTCACATTAAGAGATGATGTTTATTTTCATAATGGAAGACAGATGACTGCTAAAGACGTCGAGTATTCTTTTAATAGACTAAAGGATGCTGAAAGTCCTAGGGCAAGAGATTATGAAAATATTGTAGGAATCGAAGTTTTAGGAGATTATGAAATAAAATTTATAACTGAATCATTGGATGTTGAGCTTTTAAAGAGCTTCATTTATCCATGGGCCGCTGTTGTGCCTGAAGAGGAGGTTGCAAACTTAAAAACAAAACCTGTGGGAACAGGAGCTTTTACATTAAAGGAATATGCCCCACAGCAACACTTGATTTTACAAAGAAATGATAACTACTATGGTGGAGAAATAAAATTAGAAACTGTTAAAATGGTTTTAATACCTGATGCCACAAGTATGATGGCAGGCTTCCAAGTAGGAGACCTTGATATTATTCCATTGACAGGAGACCAAGTAACCTTGGTTGAAGGAAATCCAGACTACAAAATTCTATCAGAGCCTATGAATGCTGTACAAATTATGTCTCTGAATACAAACAATGAATATCTTTCCAATGAAAAAGTAAGACAGGCAATGGCAATGGCAATTAACAAGGAAGAAGTAATTGAAGCATCCATGTTTGGATATGGAGCAAAAATAGGTTCTCACTTGCCACCTACATCACCTGATTATTATGATACAAACAATATTTTGGAATATAATCCGGAAAAGGCAAAAGAGCTTTTAAAGGAAGCAGGATACGAAAATGGATTTGAAATCAATATGTCACTTCCAAAAAACTATCAGCTTCATGTAGATGCAGGCCAAGTAATTGCTGACCAATTGGGAAGAATAGGCATAGATGTAAATATTCAGATTATTGAATGGGGAACATGGTTAAGTGAAGTATATGGGGCGAAGAATTTTGATTCTACAGTAGTAGGACATACAGGAAGACTTGATTCTTATGCATTTTTATCAAGATACAAGTCAAATAGCCAAGACTATATCAGCTTGACTACAGGAGAAGTTGATGAGCTTCTAGAAAAGGCTCTTCAGGAATTAGATGAAAATAAAAGAAAAGATATATATAAAGAGATACAGGTTATTTTAGCAAATAAACTTCCTGCAATTTATCTGCAGACTCCACACACAATGTTAGCATTGCAGAAAAATGTTGATGGAATGAAAATATTCCCAATCGACTTTTACGATTTTAAGGATGTATATTTTACTGAATAATAGCTAAAATTCTTGTTTGAGGTAGATATGTTAACTTACATTTTAGATAGACTTAGAAGTTCAATAGTAGTATTGTTTGTTGTGTCAATTATTACATTTTTTGTATTGATGATAATACCAGGAAACCCTGCCCAGCTAATATTGGGAACAGACGCAACTCCTGAAGCTATAGCAGAGCTTCAGGAAGCCATGGGGCTTAACAGACCGCTATATCAACAATATTTAAGCTGGCTATTAGATCTCTTTAAACTTGATATGGGTAAATCTTATGTATACGGTGAATCTGTAACTGTTTTAATAGCAAGAAGCATTCCGGTAACTTTTTCAATATCAATTTTTGCTATGTTTATAGCAGTTTTTATGGCATTCCTTCTAGGAATGATTTCTGCAATCAAAAAAAATAGCATAATAGATTATTTTTCAAGAAGTATCATGCAACTTGGAGCGGCCATCCCTTCCTTTTGGATAGGGATGGTTTTTATTGTTTATCTTGGGGTTAGATATAAAGTCTTTCCTGTGTCAGGATTTGTCTCCATTGAGGATAGCTTTGTCGGATTTATGAAAAGTATTTTTATGCCTTCACTTGTTTTGGCAATCGGTGAAATAGGAACACTTTTAAGAATAATTAGATCTTCCATGCTAGATTCTCTTAAACAAGATTACATGGATATGGCAAAAGTAAAAGGGCTTCGTCCAGGTAAAATATATATTAAGTATGCATTAAGGGGTGCGCTGACTGCCCCCTTGACAATAATTGGAATGCAATTTGCTAAGCTTGCAGGGGGAACAACAGTTGTTGAAACTATATTTGCTCTTCCCGGAATAGGTAGGTTAGTTTTTAATGCCGTTGAACATAGGGATATAGTTCTTTTGCAGGGGCTTGTAATGTTTATTACATCAACAGTTATCTTTATTACATTAATTGTTGATATTTTGGTTATGTTTTTAAATCCAAGGATAAAGTCCTTTAATCAGGGGGAACTATGAAAAAGAATGTAAGCTTGATTTTAGGAATTATTTTAGTGTTGATAATAATAGGAGTTTGGATTTTATCATTTATTTACATGCCAAACAATCCAAATGAAATGAATATATCGAAAAGATTAATGATACCTGGTCAAGATTCTGAGTACATTCTCGGAACCGATAATTTTGGCAGGGACATTCTAAGCCGTATAATGTATGGCTCAAGAAATGTATTGCTAGTTGGAATAGGCTCTGTTACATTGGGTACCTTGGTTGGAATATTTTTGGGAGCCCTTGCTTCCATGTTCAACCGATTTGCCAATACCATAATTATGCGTATAATGGACGGGCTTATGGCTTTTCCGGGAATCCTTCTTGCAATGATGCTAGTGACTGTTTTAGAAAAAGGAATTCAAGGATCAATTATAGCTATAAGTATTTTTATGGTGCCTGTATTTTCAAGACTTGTTTATTCAATGATTTTAGAAACCCAAAATTTACTATATGTAAAAGCAGCAAAAAGTTACGGAGCTTCAAGAAGTGAAATATTTTTCAGACATTATATCCCTGCAATGCTTCCTAGATTAATTACACAATTTTCTTCAGCTATTGGCTCAGCTGTAATGATTGAAACCTCTCTTTCTTTTTTGGGGCTTGGAATTCAGCCTCCTTTTGCTAGCTGGGGTTTGATGCTCAGTGAATCAAGGCAATTTTTTATGGTTTATCCATACCTGGCAGTGGCACCAGGAATTGCAATAATAATCACAGTTCTTGGCTTCAATTTAATAGGAGACGGGCTCAACGATATTCTTATTAACAGGAGGTCTAACGATGAATGAAACTGTTATACTTGAAAACCTTCATATAAAAGCCGGTAAAAATACCTTAGTTAATAAAACTTCTCTTGTCATTGAGGAAGGGGAAATTTTTGGACTGGTAGGAGAATCAGGTTCTGGAAAAACAATTACAGCAAAAGCTCTTATAGATTTACTCCCTGAATGCCTCACTTATACAGCAGATAAAATGATTACAGCCGGAGAAAATATGTTGACCCTTTCTTCGGATAAAAAAAGAGAACATATTGGTAAACACATAGGATATATTCCACAAAACACAGTGTTTTATCTCCATCCTATGATTAAAATAAAAAATCAAATTGGAGACGGATATATTCAACATATGAATAAAACCAAGAAGGAAGCTTTGGAAAAAGCGGAAGCCTTGTTAAATAAAGTTGGATTTGAAAATCCCAAAAGGGTACTAAATTATTATCCTTGGCAATTAAGCGGTGGAATGAGGCAAAGGTGCAATATCGCCATGGCTCTTATGAATGATCCTAAGCTTATAATTGCTGATGAACCATCAACAGCTTTAGACACTACAGTTCAAAGACAGGTTATGGATTTGTTCAAATCTATAAATGAGGAACTGAAAATATCAATGCTTTTGATTTCTCATGATTTAGGTTTGGTAAAACACTACTGTCACAGTCTTGCTGTAATGTATGCAGGCCAAATTGTAGAATCAGGTTATACAAATACAGTTTTCTCAAATCCTAAACATCCTTATACCCAGCTTTTGATTGAGATAATTCCTTCCTTAAAGATTAGAAAAAATCAGCCTTTAATTGAGATACCGGGATTTGTGCCTGAAAAAGGAAGAGATACCAAGGGATGTTTGTTTTATAATAGGTGTCCAAAGGCTATGGATATATGCAAAGATGTAGTTGCAGAGCATATTGGTGATGATTTGGACCACTACTATAGATGTAATTTAGAATAGGGGCTATTATGTCAAATAAAGTTGTAATTTCAGCAGTAAATATTAGAAAAGAATATGTGACAAAAAAGCATCTTATCACTGGAAAGACAAAAGAAAAATATGTTGCCGTGAAAGGTGCAAGTTTTGAACTAGAAGAAGGAAAAACCCTCGGAGTTGTGGGTGAATCTGGAAGTGGGAAATCTACAATCGGAGAAATAGTAGGAGGACTACAAAACCCTACTTACGGCAATATTTTTTATTACGGTAAAAACATTAAAGAAATGTCTGATGAAGAATACAAGGACTATAGAAAAAGTGTCCAATTTATATTTCAGGACCCCAAAGGCTCAATGGACACTAACTATAAAATTATAGATATTTTAACCATGCCTTTATTGACTACTAATACTGCTAAAAATAAGCATGATGCTGAAAAACTAATTGACCAAATGCTTTATAGGGTAGGTTTGGACTTAAGCGTAAAAAATAAATATCCTACAGAAATTAGTGGCGGCCAGTGTCAAAGGGCAGCAATAGCAAGGGCCTTGCTTGTTAAACCAAAATTAATTATCTGTGATGAGCCGGTTTCTGCTTTAGATGTATCCATTCAAAATCAGATACTGAATTTATTAAGGGAACTTCAAAGGGATTTAAATATTTCATATATTTTTATATCCCATGATATTGGTGTAGTAAATTATATGTCACATACAATTTTGGTTATGAAAGACGGTGCAATAGTTGAAAGTGGGGATGCTAAAAATGTACTTTTAAACCCAAAAGAAAAATATACAAAGAAACTTATAGAAAGTGCCCTAGTCCACTAAAGAGATGCCCTAACCCGATTTTAAATAAATTGGCGAACGAGACTGCAAGACATTTTGCAAAAATCTCTAACGAAAGGTTATATATGGAAGTTACATTAAAAGAAAATGAAAAAATGGAAGATTTACAGTGCAAAGGGTTAAAAATTATTCAAAATAAGAAATGGTTTTGTTTTGGAATGGATGCTGTCCTATTGACTAACTATTGCGATATAAAGAATAATTCTAAAGTTGTTGACTTAGGCACAGGTACCGGAATAATACCCATATTGTTAAGTGGTAAAAGAAATTATTCTAAGGCTTACGGTGTTGAAATTCAACCTGAAGTTGCTGAAATGGCAGAAAGAAGCGTAAAGTTAAATAATCTTCAGGACAAAATAGAAATTCTTAATATTGATTTGAAATGTTCTTTGGATTATTTAGAAAAGGATACTTTTGATGCAGTAATATCAAATCCCCCATACAAACTTAACAATAGTGGAGTTCTTAACCCAGAAGATAAAAAAGCAATTTCAAGGCACGAGATAAAGTGCACTTTGGAAGATGTAATTTCGACAGCTTCACAGTTACTAAAGCAGCATGGAAGATTCTACATGGTTCACCGTCCTGACAGATTGGCAGATATTATTTATTTTTTAAGACAATACCGCCTAGAACCAAAACAAATCCGTTTTGTTCATCCAAGGGCTGCTACAAAACCAAATATGGTATTAATCCGTGCATCAAAAAACGGAAACCCAGAATTAAAATTTGACCCTCCCCTGTATATATATGATGATGAAGGCAATTATACAGAGGATGTATATGAGATTTATGGGAATTGTTATCCTAAGTGTTAGAGGAGGATCCCATATTTTAAATAATGAAGATTCTTCACTTACTTTCAATGACCAGGGTCGTGATATTTAAATGATTGGGAATGATAAGAAAAATAAACCAATGAGATATACCTTCATTGGTTTATTTTAACTTTTATTTTATCAATAGGATGTACAGCAGGACCTTCTAAAATATTTCCTTTTATATCGAACCTTGAACCATGGCATGGACAATCCCAGGTCTTTTCTGCTTCATTAAAGGCAAGGGCACATTTAAGATGGGAACACACTGGATTGATGCAAAAATATTCTCCCTCTTCATTTCTATAAACTCCGACTTTTCTTCCTTCATATTCAATAATTTTTCCTTCACCGGGACTAACATTCTCAAGATTATCACCTGAAGCTAATCTTTTTATAAATCCTAAAGAGATACTTTTTACGGAAGATACAAACTCCTTTGATGATTGAACAGGAGTAAATCTTGAAGGGTTAAATATATCTGAATAATTGTCTTCAAAACAAAGCAATTTATTTCTTAAAATAAGAGCAGCTGCTGCAGAATGAGACATGCCCCATTTTTTAAATCCTGTAGCTAGGTATACATTTTCAATGCTGTCTGAATATCTGCCTATGTAGGGGATTTTATCGTAAGTCATGCAGTCTTGTGTAGACCATTTTGCTACTATTTCTGGGTCTTTAAAATTGCTATTAAGAAATCTTTCTAATTCTTCATAGGATTCATTTTCATCATCCTTTTCACCAGACCTATGATTGCCACCTGCAAGAATAAGCAAGTTTTCATCGCCAGAAAACTGATACCTCATGGAATGAATTGGGTCATTAATATTTATATACATTCCTTCAAAGGGCTCTTCTTTTGTCCTTGCAGCAATAACATATGACTTCTCTTGATATATTCTTAAAAAATAAAGACCAAAAGAGTTGTCGAAAGGATAATGGGATGCGGCTACAACTTTTTCTGCATGAATGGTTCCTTTTTCAGTTGTTACATCTACGTGATTGTCATGGGGATTAATGTCCAAAGCTCTAACATTTTCGTATATTTTAACATTGCTTTTAATTAAAATGTTATAAAGGCTGTAAAGGTATTTTAAAGGGTTGAATTGACCCTGATTTCTTATTCCTAAAGCTCCATAAGTATTGTTGGGAAGTGGAATCTTATCTGTATAAAATCCGTCTATACCTAATGATTTATAGGCCTTTAATTCCTTTTTCAAATCTTCAACTTCGGCAATAGAAGTTGCATAAACATATGCTGTTTGTTCCTTGTAATCACATTGAATATCATTTTCTTCTATGATCTTTTTAATTAATTTTATCCCTTCTTCATTAGCTTTTAGATAGTGCTTTGCTTCTAAAAAACTGAAATTATTAATTAAATTGTCATAGAACAAGTCGTGTTGCACAGTGATTTTTGCAGTAGTGTAACCGGTTGTACCATAGCCGGCCTTTGTGGCTTCAATAACTCCTATTTTAAGGCCTGAGTCCTTTAATAAATATGCGGTAGTAAGTCCGGTAATCCCTCCACCTATTATTAAAATATCAAAATTTTCATTTTCTAAACCATTATTGTCGATTAGTTTTTTTATGCCTTCTGCTGTCATATGCCAGTAAGACTGTTTTGGATATTTCATATTTTCCTCCGTTTTTATCATCCTTATAAGGACCGCTACTTAAAGTTAGTGCCCTTCTTATGAATAACCGTCATATTGGGCGCATAGCCCTCATTATATTTATTAAATTACATGTAATGTTTATTGTTTCATAAATATATCAATTTATTCCTTGACTTTGTTCGTGATTTCAGATATCATAAAAAAGTATAAAAACATTATAAAAACAGTGATTGGAACAGTAATTGCAATAGGATTCAAAGAGATATGATCAAATGGTGAGAGATTATAAATCTAAATGCAATGAAGATCATCCAGGAGTTTAATTTCTGAACTAAGAGTAAGAAATTACGTATAAATGCGTTAAATTTTTGAGTGACATATATTTAGTATATTTATATGTAATTTGGGTGGTACCGCGATTTTCGTCCCATGTCGATAGACATGGGATTTATTATTGTTAAATGTATGGGGACACACTTCTTAAACAGGGAGAGTCTCTGAGGGATAGCTTTAAGAGGAATGTCCCCAAATATAATGGAAAAATAAGAATTATGATTAGTAAAATAGGAGGAAAAAATGAAACAATTCAAAGATATATCAAAAGCTGATTATAAATCCAATGAGCATGAAATATCAAAATACTGGGAAGAAATAGACTTATTAAAACAAAGTATAGAAACTAGAAATGATAAACCAGACTATATTTTTTACGAAGGTCCCCCTACGGCAAACGGTAGACCAGGCATACATCACGTTATTTCAAGGACCTTGAAAGATTCTGTATGCAGGTACAAAACTATGAAAGGCTACAAGGTTAACAGAAAGGCCGGTTGGGATACTCATGGGCTTCCTGTTGAAATTGAAGTTGAAAAACAATTAGGTTTATCTACTAAACAGGAAATAGAAGATTACGGAATTGCTGAATTTAATAAAAAATGCCGTGAATCAGTATTTACTTATGAAGTTTTATGGCGTGAAATGACTGAACGTATGGCTTATTTAATAGACTTGGATAATCCTTATGTTACTCTTGACAATGACTACATTGAATCAGTGTGGTGGATACTTGATAAAACTTTCAAAGACGGTTTAATTTACGAGGGCCATAAAATACTTCCATATTGCCCAAGATGTGGAACAGGTCTTGCGTCTCACGAAGTAGCCCAAGGCTATGAAGAAATAAGAACCGTAACAGCTTATGCAAAGTTTAAGAAGAAAGATGAAGATGCATATTTTCTTGCATGGACAACAACGCCATGGACCTTATTATCAAATGTTACCTTGACAGTACATCCGGATGTAGACTATATAAAAATAAAAACTAAAGATAAAGAAGATATAAAAGGCGGGGTTTATTATCTTGCTAAAGCTTTATTAGATAAAGTTATAAGCGAAGAGTATGAAGTTCTTGAAGAAATGAAAGGTAAGGACTTAGAATTTGTTGAATATGAACAGCTCTTACCTTATGTTGAAATTCCTGCAGGAAAGAAAGCATTTTATGTAACTCTAGCCGATTATGTAACAATTGAAGACGGAACAGGGATAGTTCATACGGCACCTGCTTTTGGTGAAGATGACTATAACACAGGAGTTAGATATGGTCTGCCTGTTTTAAATCCTGTAGATGATACAGGAAGATTTAGAGGAACACCTTGGTCAGAAATGTTTGTAATGGATGCTGACCAGCCCATATTGAAGTGGTTGAAGGAAAATGGGAAGTTATACAAGAAAGAACCAGTACTACACAACTATCCTCACTGTTGGAGATGTCATACACCACTCTTGTACTATGCAAGACCAAGCTGGTATATCGAAATGACAAAAGTAAAAGACTTACTTGTTGAAAATAACAACGGTGTTAATTGGTTTCCAGACTATGTAGGCGAAAAACGTTTTGGAAATTGGTTAGAAAACTTAAATGACTGGGCTATTTCCAGAAGTAGATATTGGGGTACACCTCTTCCAATTTGGAGATGCGAATGTGGTCATCTTGAAAGTATTGGTTCAAGACAAGAATTAGTTGAAAAAGCAGTTGAAAAAATAGATGAATCAATTGAACTTCACAGACCATATGTTGATGATGTCCACATTGTATGCCCTAAATGTCAGGAGCATATGACAAGAGTAAAAGATGTTATCGACTGCTGGTTTGATTCAGGCTCTATGCCATTTGCACAATGGCACTATCCGTTTGAAAACAAGGAAAACTTTGACGAGTTATTCCCAGCTGATTTTATCAATGAAGGTATAGATCAAACTAGAGGATGGTTTTATTCCTTGATTGCTGTATCAACACTTGTTACAGGTAAGGCACCTTATAAAAATGTATTGGTTAATGACCTGGTCCTTGATAAACATGGAAAGAAAATGTCCAAATCAAGAGGAAATACTGTAGAACCTATGGAATTATTCGATAAATATGGCGTTGATGCATTAAGGTGGTATCTTCTTTATGTTTCGCCTGTATGGACACCTACTCGTTTTGACGAAGATGGATTAAAGGAAGTATTGAGCAAGTTTGTTGGTACAATTAAAAATGTATACTCCTTCTTTGCTCTATATGCCAACACAGATTCAATTAAGCCTCAAGATTTCTTTGTTGAATACAAGGAACGCCCTGAACTGGATAGATGGATAATTTCAAAATATAACAATTTAGTTAAATACGTTACTGAAAGTATGGACCTTTATGACCATAACAAGACTGTAAGAGCTATCCAGAACTTCATTAATGAAGATTTGTCCAACTGGTACATCAGACGTTCAAGAAGAAGATTCTGGGATACAGACCTTACTGAAGATAAAAAGGCAGTATATAATACAACTTATGAAGTTTTGGTTGGGATTTCTCAATTGATAGCCCCATTTGCTCCTTATTTATCAGAAGAACTTTACAGAAATTTAACAGAAGAAACATCAGTTCACTTAAGTTATTATCCTGTAGCAAATGATGAGTTAATAGATGAAAATATAGAAAAGAGAATGGATTTGGTAAAAGACATAGTTAGTCTTGGTAGAGCTTCAAGAGAAAATGCCAAGATTAAGGTTAGACAGCCAATTCAAAAAATCCATATTGATGGCAAGTACCAGGAATTAATCTATGATTTGGTTCCACTAATCAAAGAAGAGTTAAATGTTAAGGAAGTTATCTTTGAACATGACTTAAATGAATTCATGGATTTCTCCTTGAAGCCAAACTTTAGACTTGCAGGACCTATGCTTGGAAGTAATGTAAAAGCTTTTGCAGGTATTTTAGCAAAGGCTGATGCATTAGATATTATCACAAAAGTTCAAGCCGGGGAAAAATATGAATTAGATGTGAATGGGCAAGTAGTTGAGCTTGATGATGAACTTCTTGATATAAGAATTTCAGCAAAAGAAGGTTACGATGTTTCAACGGGTAACAACTTATTTACTATAATCGACACCCATCTTACTGAAGAATTGATAAATGAAGGATATGCTCGTGAATTTATATCTAAAGTACAACAAATGAGAAAGAATAATGGATATGAAATGATGGATAGAATTAATATTTTCTACCAAAGCTCTCCTGAAATTGACAAGGCTGTTAATGAATATGAAAATTTTATAAAAGAAGAAACATTGGCAGACTCGGTAACCCTATCACTGGAAGATACTATGGAAGTCCAAAACTTAAATGGTATTTACACAGGAATGAAATTAGAAAAAGCAGATAAATAATTAATTAAGCTTTAGAAGAATATTGCGGTATTAAAGTAAGCCCCCAAATGTTAGAAAGAAATCTAAAATTTGGGGGCTTATTAAGTAAGCTTATGAACACTATACTTTTTTGTTATAAGGTTTTGAATAAAAAAAGATTGTTATTTTTAAGACTTTAAAGTATAATATACATAGTGGCAGAATAATTAAAAAGCGGAGGGTAGTGCAATGAAAAATACTATAGTGATAATTGGAGTAGTGGTTTTAATATTTTTAATTGCTTCAGCCTACCTTACCCCTCAGGAAGTTCCAATGATTAATATTGATGAAAGTATAAATATGTATATAGTTGCCGATCCTCATTATATGTCGGAAAAAATGACTGAAGACAGTGAAACATATAATAATTATTTGAATACTGTTGACAGGATGATGAAATATACCGGTGTTTTACTTGATGTTGTAGAAGATGAAGTTAAGAAGAATGAACCTAACATTGTTGTTTTTCCTGGAGATTTAACTAATAATGGTTCAAAAGTTAATCACCAGGAGTTTGAAAAGCGTCTTAAGAGGTTGAAAAAAACAGGCACAAAAGTCTATGTAATACCTGGAAATCATGATTTAAATAATGAAAAAGCCTTATACTTCAAAGATGATAAAATCTTCATGACTGAAAGCATAAATGAAGAGGAGTTCGTTGATTTATACTCTTCCTACGGCTACGATGAAGCCATATCAAGAGATGAAAACACACTTAGCTATCTTGTTAAACCATACAAAAATTTATGGCTCTTAATGCTTGATACCACAAAGGATTACCCGGAGCCCGGCGGATATTTAAATAGAGATTCTTTAAATTGGATTATAGAATGTTCAGAAATGGCAAAAGAAGCAGCAGCTGAAATGGTAGTTGTAATGCACCACAATTTGCTTGACCACAGTGACATAATATGGGAAGACTATACCTTGGACAACAACACTAGTGCAATTAATACCTTCCATGAAATTGGCATACAGGTGGTCTTATCAGGACATATACATATTCAGGATTATAAAACACATACATCTACACAAACGGGCAATACAATATATGATATTGCAACAAGCAGTTTGCCTGTATTTAATCACCAGTATGGACAGCTGACCTTCTCACCGTCAAAAGGCTATGACTATGAAACAGTAAGGCTAGATGTGGAAAAGTACGCTTTGGATAATAATCTTGAAGATGAGAACTTACTTTCATTTAATGAATATTCTAAAAAGTTTTTTGTTGATAATTTGTGCTCTACACATAAAAACTCTATAGGGCTCTTAGAACTCTCTGATTATGAAAAAACAGAAGTATTTAATACAGTAAAAAAAATGAATATGATGTACTTCTCAGGATATAGAAACGAAGCATTGAAAGAGCTTCAAGAAACTGAAGGCTATAAAATTGTTGAAGGTTTAGATGAATGCTTTATACAAGAATACATAATGGGAATGGTAAAAGATGATAATGCAGACAACAATAAATTGCATATTCCCATTAATTAATATGCATGATTTTTAAAATTTCTTTAGTGCAAGATAAACTTAATTGACCGGGGGCAGACTGCCCTTTATAAGAAGCGTAGGTCATACAAGAACCAAATAATTCACAAGATATTCTTGATACAGTACCAAGAGGTCCCATGGCAATAGCTATGAAGGGGCCTTTTTTTTCTTGCTTTAATTGAAGGGAAGCAGAAAGAAGGGCAAGAACATCTTTTTCAGAATTAGGCATGACTGCAATTTTAGCTATATCACCGTATTTCAACATTTTCTTCACCCTAGCCATGATTTCATCTTCACTAGGAGTTTTAAGAAATTCATGGTTAGATAATATTGTTGCAATTTTGTTTTTTTTTGCTAAGTTAATTGTAAAATTTACTTTATTGAATTCTTCATAATCAGAATAAAACTCTATATCTATTAAATCAACCAACCTGCTTTCAATAACCATATTGTTAAGTTTAAAATAATAGCTAGATTTTATGTCTGAAAAGCCACCCTCATACTTTGTTCTTAAAGTAAAAAGCAGTGGACCCTTATATAATTCTCTTATTTTTTCAAGCAAGTTTATTACATTCCAATGGTTTTGTACAAATTCATAGTAATCAGCTCGAAGCTCAATTAAATCTACTTCCAGATTACTTAGTTCATGAAAGTCACTAAGAATTTCTTTTTCTCCTGATTTCATTACAGGTACACAAATTTTCGGCATGCCTTTATTTATTACGATATCTTTAATTTGCAAGTATTTCATAAGAGACTCCCTTGACATCATTTTACTTATTATATATTAATAGACGTAGAAAGACAACAATGAAAACATTATCACATCTAATGTTGAA
>CAZTML010000018.1:0-20025 GCA_964614935.1 uncultured Clostridia bacterium
AAAAATTAAGAAAGTGGTCTCGATTTTAATGAGACCACTTTTTTATTCCATTATATTGATTAAATCTAACTATGTCATTCCAAACGAAGTGAGGGATATTAATATATCAATACAGTTTTTTCAGCATCGTCCCAAATAACGGTTTTGTCGATGGCTTCACTGACAAATCTAAGGGGTATCATTATGCGATTATTTATAATCTTTGCAGGAACATCCAAAGTACTAGCTTTGCCGTTAATATATGCTGTAGTTGAATTTGCAGGAATAATTATTTTTGTTGTCCCATATTCTATTATTGCAGACTTTGAACTTTCTTCCCACCTTACATCACAGTTTAACACTTCAAATACAGCCCTTAAAGGCACCATTGTCCTGCCTTTCTCTATGAAGGGCCACTGACCTATTGAAGAAAAGTCTATATATTGATCATAAACCTTAACATTAACATAATTATCAGATTTGTCCTTAGTGATATAGTTAAATGCGTTTGCATTTAATCCTGTAATTGAAATTGTTTCGCTAAGTCCCTGGAATTCAAAGAGTAATTTGTAATTTCCCGGCTCCAAGAATTTCAAAGTTCCACTTTTTATATTTATTTTATTTGTATCATAGGGATATATAAATACATCCTTTGTAATGTTTACTTTTCTATTGCCATACATGGCATAAACGTTAAAATTAACACTTGTGGCAATATTATTTACTGTTCTTGGGAAATCCAAGATTATTTTTTCAGGTGTTTCTTTATATTTAATAAATAAATTTAAAATGTTCCATTCACCTGTAAGGTCAGATTTATTATGATTATACTGGAATGCCGAAATATAATCGTATTTATACAATTGAGAAATTGCATTAATAATAGAATCCTGAGAAATTGATTTATCAAGCCTTACGGAAATTCTTAATGGGTGATTGGTAATTTTTTTGTTTAGTAAGTTTTTTAATTCAAATTCATCTTTTGCGGAATTTTCCTCATCGTACATATCAAGTCCAGTTTCAACCAATAATTTGTTATATTTTAATTCTTTTAAATAATCATAATATCTTTTAGTTGATTTTGGAATGTTTAAATCTGTATCGATTATGTGGTCCTTTGTAATTTCTTTTTCAGTAAGCATGTAATAAGTGTATGATATGATACTGTTATCTGAATATGGATCGTTCCATGTAGTATCTAAATGGAACCAATAATCGCCTAATTTAACCATATTCCATATATGAGCTTCCCCTAAGCCTAGACCTGAAACCAATTTAACCGGTATATTAAGCTTGTTTAACATGTTGTAGGTTAAAAGGGCATAACCGTTGCACACAGATTTCCCCTTGGTTAGCAAATCATAGTCTGAGTAATACATGAAGGATTCATCATAAGACCCCTTCATTACGATATAATCATGTACTGCTTTTACCTTTTCATGATTATTCATGTAAGGTTTAATTATACTAGCTAAAATATCATCAATTAATTTATCAGCTTGGGCTCTTTCTTCTGAACTTAAAATATAAGTAACCTTTATATTTATATTGCTTAAAGTTTTTGTGCCCGATATACTCCAATGTACTTCTGAAATATTGGATTTAATATAGATATCTTTATCCACCATACTTTTTAAAACTTCTTCAATGTCATCCAAAGATCCTGTATACTTAATATTGATGTTTGGATTATATTTGTTCATTTGTTCAAAGATAACATTTTCAAGTTCATAATGATTGCTTGCTTCAAAGCCATATACATTGACTGTAAAAATAGCAATTAGTATAAAAACTGCTAAAATAGTTTTAATTTTTTTCATTATATTCACCTTCCCACCCTGCTTATATATATTATATACTAATTTAACCATAAAATATAGATAATTATGTTAAATAAATCCAAATTATAGATCTTTTGTTATAGTTCAAACATAATAGTAAGGGCTTAAGCCCGTTGTCATTCTGAACGCAGTGAAGAATCTCAGGTTTTAAAAGATGAGATCCCGCAGTCTCATTCACCAATTTATTTTCTCCTTACGTCGCATAAATTGGGAATTCGTTGCGAATGACCTACCATCCATTTCTCAGAAAAAACACTCTGAGAAATGGGGTTAGGGCAACTTTCGCTTGGCTCAGGATGACAAATTATATTCCTACTATATTGAATGTAGATATGATTTGATGTATTATTGTGTAAAATGTATAATGGTATTCTAAAGAGAAATATTGCATTATAAATTAGACGTAATAAATGAAGAAAAAGTTTCATAAAAGGAGAAATATGTTTAAAAAAGTTTTAAATGATATATTATTAAGTGAAAAACCTTCTGAAGGGATATATAAATTAATAGAAACAGGAGAAATCAATAATATAATTCCTGAAATTTTAAAGTTGAAAGGCTTTGACCAAAAGACACCTTATCATGACAAGGATGTTTTAGAACATACTATGGCTGTTTTAGATGATATAGAGCCCAAGCTAAACTTAAGAATGGCAGCCTTGCTTCATGATATATCTAAACCTTACTGCTTTACCGTAGATAAAAATGGAAGAGGTCATTTTTACGGGCACCATATTAAATCTGCTATTACCAGTGAAAAGATTCTTCAAAGGCTTGGCTATGATGAAGAATTTATCACAGACGTAAAAGTTTTAATAAAACACCACTACATAAAGGATATAGCCAATGTCATAAAGGAAAAAGGAATAAAAAAATTTGTGGAGGCTGTTGGGGTAAACAGGCTTGACGACATGTTTGAACTTATTAGAGCTGACATGTCAGGCAAGGCGTCCACAAATTATGATATTTTAGAAAAATTGAGAGATATGTGCAATAAATATGTTATGACTTTGTCATCCTAAGCGTAAGCTAAGGAAGTCATTAGGGCTAAGCCCCTATGTCACTCATAACAGTCCCATGTAAAACTTCCATTTTATGATTCTTAAAACAGATTCATCGATTCTTTCTTCGGATATTTCGCCATTTATTAGGGCCTGTAAGAGCAAGTTATATGACATTTCAAAGTCGGATACTATAAGCATATCATTACCTGCTATAAGGGCCATCACTTCCGCTGAAGGAATTTCTAAAACAGCATCCATGGATAAGTCATCAGTCATAATGATACCTGTAAATTCCATATCATTTCTAAGTATATCTATTACTTTTTTGGATAGGGAGGCAGGCTGGTCCGGGTCCATTGATTCAACAATATTGTGGGAAACCATAATGCTTTCAGCTCCTGCATCTATACCTGATTTAAAAGGTATAAAGTCACTCTTTACAAAGTCATCGTAAGGCCTCTGATCATATGCAGAGCCTATATGGGTATCTGCATTATTTCCATAACCGGGGAAGTGCTTTAAAGCAGAGGAAATCCCATTTTCTTTTGTCTCTTTTACAACAACTTCTACATATTGGCCTGTTTCTTCAGCAGGCTTACCAAATGATCTGTCAAAAATAAAATCTTCCGGATCAGTTGACACATCGGCAACAGGATTTAAATTTAAATTAATTCCTAAGGATTCTAATAGCACTGATTTTTCCTTTGTTTCCCTTTTTATTTCTTCAAATCCACCTATCTTAAATAATTCCTGGGGGGATTTAAAACGTTCAGGTGCAAGATTTGGATTTGAGCTAACTCTTACTACTGTGCCACCTTCTTCATCAACACCAATAATCATTGGGATTTTGCTATTTTCCTGATAGTAATTAATATTGCTTAAAACTTGAACTCTTGTTTTTTCCTTAAAGTCTATGCCGAACATTATAAATCCACCAGGATTCAAAGATAAATAATGATTTAAGTTTTCATCTTCAGGGCACCTTGCCAAAAACAATTGCCCTATTTTTTCTTCCATAGTCATTTTTTCTAATACTAATAAGGCTTCTTTTTCAAATTCATAAAACATATCTTTATCCTCTTCTTCCGGTAAAATAACATCTTCTTGGGGAATTATAGTTTCATTTGGAGCTTGGTCTATAGGGGCCTGGGGAGTATCTTTTGTACACCCAAATAATTGTAGAAATAATAATAAGTATAGTGTTAATAGTTTCATTTTTAATAAGTATAGGGACATGGTTCGTCCCTCCTCCTTTTGTTTCGTTTAGCTATTATTAATATTAACACTTTATAGAAATCTAATCAATAAAATTACACTATAATAAATAAAGGGTGCACCCTCAAGCGCACCCTTTATGAGATTATTGATTATAATTCTTCTTCAACTTCTGCTTCGCCGTTAACTTTAACTTCAGTTCCTGTTTCTAATTGTTGTTGTTGTAATTCTTCAAGCATTTCAGTCATATCCTGTGCATTTAAAGCTTCCTCAGGAATTTCAAAATCTACTGCTTCGTTGATATTTAAAACTTCCATTACCATACTTGCTTCCATACTCTTTAAGAGTTCAAGAGCTTCTGCCGGAAATTCACCTAAAAGGTCAGTCATCCCTGACATCATAGATACAATTAATTTGCCTAAATCCATTTCCATTTTTACCATTTGTCCAGCTTCGTCGATATAAGCTATGTATGTTATATCACCAATGTTTATATTTGCAAGGCCTTTCAATGCTTCCATGGCTATAGCTTCTTCTTCTGTAGCAGGCTCAGGCATAAGGTCTGAATATTCACTGAATATTTCATTAAAGATTTGTCCTGACATTGTATACTCAAGTCTTAACAAAGTCCTTTCGTCTTCAATATATTTGCCGAAATATTTAACATCCTTTGTATACTTTTCAACCAATTCCTTGTTTTTCTGGGTTATTTCAGGGTCAAGTTTCATGAGTTCAGCTAACATTTCATCTTCTACTGTTTGCTTCATCCATTGCATTTCTCCGGTTGATCCGTACATACCCATGTACTGAGAGTAAGCGCCCTCATCAACAGTCATGTACATTTCAATAACAGGCATTAAAGCTTCTTCACCCATAGGCATGAAGGCTTTTACTTTAGCCTTGAAAGGATTCATAAATACTGTCATATCCATAACCATATCTATAGGCATTGTTTGAACATTTCCTGTATCATCAGGAACATCCATTGACATATGTAATTTTGCTTTCACATCGTAATTTTTCCATTCGTAAGACTTATCATTAGCTGCAAAATAAATGGCCTTAGCATCTACAGGTTCTGTAGTTATAACAACAGTTTTTAATTGTGCATCCCATTCAACATCTGAACCGAAAGCTTCAATGATTGCTCTAATTGGAAGATATGTTCTACCTTCTACAATTCTTGCAGCAGTATCAACAGCTACTTTTTCGTCATTTACAAGTATGTATTTTTCGTTGATAGGAACTTGAACAACAATTTCGCCCTTTCTAGCTATAGCAATTCTATCTTCCTTGTTCCACTCAACTTCAGCACCAAATTTTTCTAATGTAGCTCTGAATGGTACCTGAGTTCTGCTGTTTTCATCAACAAATGGAAAACCTAGGTCATCATTAAATTCCACCTTAGTAGAATCAATACTAATAATAACAGTTTCATCAGCAAGAACTATAACAGATGATAATGCCAAAAGTAATACTAAACTTAAAACAAATACAATTTTTTTCATAATATCCTCCTTAAGTATTTACTTAATAATATAATAATAATGTGAAATATTCAACAAGAAATATGTCAAATGTAATAAATAAAGCTAAATTTGTAATAATTAATATATGAAAGGGCTAGAAAGCAAAAGATTTACACTTTAAAAATAAATTTACCGGGAATATTTATAATATATTTTGTAAATAAAGGTTTAAATGTGTATAATAAAGGTATATAAATTAAAACAATAGGAGTATTACTATGCCAATAATTGATTTTAATAAAACAGTATATGAGCTATGTAAGGAAAATGAGGAAGTTGCCAAAATTCTAGAAGAAATAGGTTTTAAAGATATTGCAAAACCAGCAATGATAAGCACTGTTGGGAGATATATGACAATTCCAAAAGGTGCTAAGGGGAAAGGCTTTAATCTTGATGATATAAAAGAAGAGTTCATTAAAAGAGGTTATGAAATTAAAGAATAAAATAAAATATTAGAAAGGGAGTACATATGAGCGAAAGTATTAATAACAGGGAGTATCGTAAAGAGGTTATCAAAGAAATTATCATGGACCTACATGATGGTAAGACTGTGGATGAAGTAAAGGAAAAGTTTGAAGAAGTTTTTGCCGGAGTATCATCTACAGAAATAACTGAAGCAGAACAAGCATTGATTAATGAGGGACTTCCCATTAGTGAAGTGCAGAGACTTTGTGACGTCCATTCTGCTGTTTTTAAAGGATCCATTGAGGAAATCCACAGAGAAGAAGATCCTACAAAGACACCTGGTCACCCAGCTAATATATTGATGTTGGAAAATAGGGAAATAGAAAAAATCATTGAAGAGCAAATTATCCCCTATGTAGAAAAAGGTGATTTAAAAAGTATTTTAAAAGGTTTGGATGCATTGGAGATATTGGAAATTCATTATTCTAAAAAGGAAAATAATCTCTTTCCTTATATGGAGAAATACGGTATTACTGCACCACCTAAGGTTATGTGGGGTGTAGACGATGAAATAAGAGAAGATTTGAAAATGCTTAAATCTGACTTGTCACATGGGGTATTTAACGAAGACCACAAAAAAGGTGTAGAAGATTTAATTAATAGAATTAATGAAATGATATTCAAGGAAGAAAGTATTATGCTTCCGATGCTTTTAGATACTATGACTCAGGATGAATGGAAGATTGTTGCTAATGACAGTAGTGAAATAGGCGAAATACTAGAAAGTGTACCTGTGTGGAATCCTGATAAGGAAGCTAAAGAAGAATATAAGGAAGATATTAAAGAACCTGGATCGATAGTTCTTCCAACAGGTGTATTTAATGTAGAAGAACTTACACATATGCTTAACACTTTACCGTTTGATATTACATTTGTGGGAAATGACGACAATGTAAGATATTTTTCACAAGGTAAAGAAAGAATTTTTGCTCGCACCAAGAGTGTAATAGGCAGGAATGTGTCAAATTGCCATCCACCTGCAAGTCTTCATATTGTAGATGGAATTGTTGAAGATTTAAAATCAGGTAAAAAAGACCATGAAGATTTCTGGATAAAAAAAGGTGACATATATGTTTACATACGTTATTTCGCAGTAAGAGATGAAGAAGGCAAATATCTTGGTGTTCTTGAAGTGAGTCAAAATATTAAGCCAATTCAAGAAATTACTGGAGAAAAAAGATTGGTTGAATAATAGCACTTGTCATCTTGAGCGTAAGCGAAGGATATTAATAGGGGAAGATTATGGAGAAGAAATATGTTCTTGCATTAGATCAGGGCACAACAAGTTCAAGGGCGATACTTTTTGATAGAAATGGTAGGATTGTTAACATATCTCAAAAAGAATTCACTCAAATATATCCCAATCCCGGTTGGGTTGAGCATGATCCTTTGGAAATATGGGAAACCCAGTTAGATGCAGCAAAGGAAGCAATAAGAGATATCCATGTTTCGGAAATCGCATGTATAGGAATTACAAACCAAAGGGAAACTACCATTCTCTGGGATAAGAATACAGGCAGACCTATATACAATGCAATAGTCTGGCAAAGCAGGCAGACTGCGGGTATATGCGATGATTTAAAGGAATCTGGCATAGAGCCCTACATAAAAGAAAACACAGGCTTGGTTATCGATGCTTATTTTTCCGGTACAAAAATTAAATGGATTTTGGATAAGGTTGAAGGAGCCAGGGAAAAGGCCAAAAATGGGGATATCTTATTTGGAACTGTTGACACTTGGCTTGTTTGGAATTTGACTGGAGGCAATCTCCATATAACTGATTACTCCAATGCATCAAGGACTATGATTTACAATATTAAATCACTTCAATGGGATGAAAAGATACTTAATATATTGGATATTCCTACTGAAATTTTACCTGAAGTAAGACAGTCATCAGAAGTTTATGGGTCTACTAAAGGAGAAATTTTCGGCTTAGAAATAACCATAGCTGGAATTGCAGGTGACCAGCAGGCAGCTCTTTTTGGACAGCTTTGTTTTCAAGAAGGTATGGTAAAGAATACATACGGCACAGGATGTTTCATGCTTATGAATACCGGCGAAAAACCAGTTATATCCCATAACGGTCTAGTTACAACAATAGCCTGGGGCATAAATGGTAAGATTGAGTATGCCTTGGAAGGGTCCATATTTGTAGCTGGAGCAGCAATTCAGTGGCTTAGGGATGAACTTAAAATCATTCATGATGCAGCTGATTCTGAATATTTTGCAAACAAGGTCAGTGACACAAAAGGAGTATATATGGTACCTGCCTTTACAGGTTTGGGAGCCCCATATTGGCATATGTATGCAAGGGGAGCCATTGTTGGACTAACAAGAGGAGCAGGCAGAAATCATATAATAAGGGCAACCTTAGAATCTATAGCATATCAGACAAAGGATATAATTGAAGCAATGATGGATGATTCCGGAATAAACTTGACGGCATTAAAGGTAGATGGGGGAGCATCGGCAAATAATTTCTTGATGCAGTTTCAGTCAGATATACTTAATGTAAATATTGAAAGACCGGATATAACAGAAACAACTGCCCTAGGTGCTGCATATCTTGCAGGACTAGCATCAGGCTTTTGGAAATCAAAGGGAGAAGTTATTCAAAACTGGAGCATAGATAAAAAATTCGCACCGGCAATGAATGATGAAGAGAGAAATAAATTATACAGCGGCTGGAAAAAGGCTGTTGAGAGAACAATAATATAGATGATGCATCTATCCATATGAGTAATAAATGCAAATCGAAGATTTGTCATCCTGAGCGTAAGCGAAGGATCTCATCTTTTAGGTAATCAAATAATGACAATGGAGGATTTAATGAAAACAGATTTTTTTATAAACAATAGAGCAAAATTTGCAGGGCAAATGGAAGATTATTCAACGGCAGTCTTTTTTTCTGGCAAGGCGCCACGAGAAAGTGCTGATCAAAATTATTCATTTTCTGTAGATAGGAATTTCTTTTACTTAACAGGAATAAACAGAGAAGATATGGTTTTGATTATTAATAAAATAGGAGGAAAAGTAACTGAAACATTGTACATACCCCCTGTTGATGAATATTTTGAAAAATGGTACGGTATCCTTATGAGAAAGGAAGAAGCAATAGGGGCATCAGGCATAAATGAAATTGAAAATAGAAATGATTTTCTTACTAAATTTGCAGGCAGATTATCGTCATCAGACAGACCTGATAATGTATATATCTTTTCCTATATAACAGAAGTAGATGAACCATATGACTCTTACAGAAGTTTTGCTCATTGGATGAGAAATCAATATCCTGCCCTTAACATAAAAAATTCATTGGATATTATGATTGAGCTAAGAAGTACTAAGTCAGAAGAAGAAGTTGAAGAAATAAAAACAGCTATCGGATATACAAAGGAAGCTTTGGAATTTGTAATGAAAAATTTAAAGCCCGGAAAGTTTGAATATCAGGTTAGAGCAGATTTTGAATATCAGTTGATGCTAAGAAATTCAAGACCAAGCTTTCATACAATAGGTGCTTCATCGAGTAATGCAGTAATATTGCATTATGTTGATTTGCAGCGCAAGATGGAAGATGGTGACATGATACTTCTTGATCTTGGTGCACTATCAAATAATTATGCATCTGATATCACAAGAACATACCCTGTAAACGGTAAATTTACACAAAGACAAAAGGACATTTACAATGTAGTTTTGGAAGCTCAAGATGTTACAATTGATGCAATGCATGTGGGGGCATCTGAAACAGAAGTGAACAATAAAGTTAAGGCTCATTTTGCCAAGGGATTGAAAATGTTGAATTTAATTAAGGATGATTCAGAGGTTGAAAAATATTATTATCATGGTGTTGGTCATCCATTAGGATTGGATGTTCATGATTTAAGAAGAAGAGATAAAACAATGCAGGAAAATAATGTGTACACCGTTGAGCCGGGTCTTTATATAAAAGAAGAAGGTATAGGTATAAGAATCGAGGATGATGTGTGGGTTACAAAAAATGGCATCATTAATTTATCAAAAGATATAATAAAGACAGTAAGTGATATAGAAAATTTTATGGCATAGATATTAAGGGAGGAAAGATATACTCCCTTTTTTATTCCACAAGAACCGATTTCTGTATTCCATGTAGTTAGATCTTTGTCGTGCCAGTCTGTTTCACCGGTTTTTATTAAATTATATTCTTCAGCAAATTTCTCATACTTTTTAATAAATTTTCAAGTTTTTTGACCCCATAGGTATTGTCGTGGTCGGTTAGGGCTATTGAAGGTAAGTTTTCTTCTTTTAATCATATTTTAATTTATCATTAATTTAATTTCAATGAATTTTGTGTAAGATGTAATTAACAGAATAGGATAGTAGAATAATGTAGAAAAAATCTAATTTAAATATATTAATTTGGAAGGGTGATGAAATGGATATATTAATTGGTTTATTTGTATTCTTTGTCTTCATTATGGCAGCTTTCAAGGTAGGTGTAGTGCTGCTAAAGGTTATATTTACAATTCTAGGGTCAATAATTGGCTTTACAGTTATCCTGGCATTAATACCTCTTGGAATAGGATTATTGCTGATTCCGGCAATTATTATAGGAATAATTGTTGCAATAGTCAAATGCATTAAATTCATTTTTTAGTTGACAAAAATAACTTATTTATGTATAGTTTAACTTAGTAAAAACATAATAACTTAAGCGATGAAGAGAAGAGTAGTTTTAAAATCATGATATAGAGAACTGGCGTATGGTGGAAGCTGGGGATTGATTTTAAAATGAAGATGGCCTTGGAGCTTCGTACCTGAGCCCATGAGTTAGGGTGCGACGTGAGTATACGTTATAGTACAAGGGTTTTATTGAACCTGTTGAGGCACATATTGTGAAATATGTGCAAAAAAGAGTGGTAACGCGACATTTCGCCTCTTAGCTTATATGCTAAGAGGCATTTTTAATTTATTCGAGCGAAAGCGAGTAGATAAATTGGTGGATTTCGCTGAAATAAAAATTAATAGGAGATGAAATTATGAGTAAAGGTAAATATTATTTAACAACAGCAATTGCATATACATCCGGAAAACCTCATATTGGTAACACATATGAAATAGTTCTTGCTGACAGTATTGTAAGATTCAAGAAATTAAACGGATACGATGTATATTTTCAAACAGGAACAGATGAACACGGACAAAAAATTCAAGAAAAGGCTGAAGAAGCAGGAAAATCTCCTCAGGCTTATGTTGATGAAGTTGCAGCTGAAATTCAGAGAATATGGGATTTAATGAATACTTCCTATGACAAGTTTATAAGGACAACAGACCCGGAACATAAAAGAATTGTGCAAAAAATATTCAAGAAACTATATGACCAAGGAGATATTTACAAAGGATACTATGAAGGCTGGTACTGCACTCCTGACGAAGCATTTTTTACAGACTCTCAATTAGTTGACGGCAATTGTCCTGACTGTGGAAGAGAAGTTCAAATGACAAGGGAAGATGCATATTTCTTTAAGATGAGCAATTATGCAGATAGATTAATGAAGCATATTGAAGAAAATCCTAAATTTATCCAGCCTGAGTCAAGAAAAAATGAAATGGTAAACAATTTTATCAAACCGGGACTTCAGGATTTATGTGTGTCAAGAACATCATTTGATTGGGGAATTCCGGTAACCTTTGATGAAGGTCACGTTGTATACGTATGGATTGATGCCTTATCAAACTACATTACCTTCCTGGGATACGACCCTGATGGATGTCATGGTGATTTATATAAAAAGTATTGGCCTGCAGATGTACATTTAATAGGCAAGGATATTCTAAGATTCCACACTATATATTGGCCTATACTTTTGATGGCCTTAGGGGAAGAACTTCCAAAGCAAGTTTTTGGTCATCCTTGGCTTTTAGTTGGGGAAGGCAAAATGAGTAAATCTAAAGGAAATGTAATATATGCAGATGATTTGGTAGACTTGTTTGGTGTAGATGCAATAAGATACTTTGTACTTCATGAAATGCCATTTGCAACTGATGGTACCTTAACATATGACTTGTTAATAGAAAGAATTAATTCTGATTTAGCTAACATTCTCGGTAATTTAGTTAACAGAACAATATCGATGACAAATAAATATTTCGATGGAGTAATCTCAGCACCCACTGCACACGAGACTATAGATGATGAATTAATTAAGCTTGCTCTTGATACTCCTTTGAAAGTTGAAAAGAAAATGGAAGATTTAAAGGTTTCAGATTCAATAGGAGAAATATTTACCCTTCTTCGAAGAAGCAACAAATATATTGATGAAACACAGCCTTGGATTCTTGGAAGAGATGAAAGCAAGAAGGAAAGATTGGGAACTGTTTTATATAACCTTTTGGAATCCATAAGAATAGCAGCAGTGCTTTTGGAACCTTTCATGCCTGAAACAGCTGAAAAAATATTAAAACAGCTTAATACAGACAAAAAGGATTGGGAATCACTGTTAGAGTTTAACGGTATGGTACCGGGACAAAAGGTTGGAACACCTGAAATTTTATTTGCAAGAATCGATGTTGCAAAGAAACTCGAAGAAATAAATAAAATAAATGAATCAAAAGCTCCAAAAGAGGCCTCAAAGGCTGAAGAGACAGAAGTTGAAGAAGATAATTATGCAACAATTGACGATTTTGATAAATTGGATATGAGAGTTGCTGAAGTATTAAAGGTTGAAAAACATCCTAATGCGGATAAACTCTTGGTATTTCAGTTGAAAGTTGGAGAAGAAACAAGACAGGTGGTATCAGGCATTGCAAAATGGTATAAACCGGAGGACTTAGTAGGTAAAAAAGTTGTTATGGTTTATAACTTAAAACCTGTTACCTTAAGAGGCGTTGAATCAAATGGTATGATTTTATCCGCAGAAAAAGGAAAGAAACTTTCTGTACTAACTACCTTAGATGATATGCCAAGCGGAGCAAAAATATCGTAGTATATGATTCATCATCCTGCGTGTAACAAAGTATTGCATCTTTTAAATACTGATATTCCACACAGAGAAGGACCTATCATTTTTAGAATAAAGACTCTCAAAAACTGGGTTAGTGATTTAATATACTATGTAACAATAAAGGATTTGAATCATTTGATTCAAATCCTTTATTAATTTAGATTAATTATACCTTTAAAGTTCTTTCTTCCAAAATCCATGAAGATTACAATATTCATAAGCAGCAACAACTTCATCGCCTTCAACTAAAGCAAATTCTGCTATTGGTTCTTGGCCTGGTGACAAGCATACCTTCTGTGCACCCTTTTTTGTTACTAAATAAATAAATTGGATATAGTGCTCATCAACCATTGGGTGGATTACACTTCCTACCTGTACAGTTACTTTGTTACCTTCAACTTTTACTTCAGGAATATGCTTTTCATAAGCAGCTTCTTCTGTATTAGCAACTAATTCCTTCATTGGATTTCCGCAGCATACTAATTCACCGCCACCTTCCAATACCAATCCAACCAAATTACCACAAGTCTCGCAAATAAAGAATTTACCTTTGTTACACATATAATAATACCTCCTAAGATTTTATAATATTCAATATATTATTATATACCCCAATTACTATATTTAAAACAATTAATTTACTTTTCTTGATTTCATTTTTAAAGCTAATACACTGACTAATGCCATTGCTATTGCCATTGCAGCAATATTTAATATTGTGTTTACTCCTATTTCAAGTGCTTGTGGAATATTATTTTGAACTAGAGCCAACATTGTCTGGTAGAGACCAAACCCTGGAACCATAGCAATAACAGCAGGGAAAATAAAAATTGTTGCAGGCATTTTAAATTTTCGTGCAAATATTTCACCCATCATAGCAACAAATGAAGTTCCTGCGAAAAATCCAAGGGTTGTATTCAGTTGATTTGAACACAATATATATATAACATATCCAATGGATGCAACTACGGAGGTGTGTATCAGTGTTTTTTTCGGAGCATTCATTATCAACGCAAAAAATAAGGATGCTATAAAACAATAAACTAAATTTAAAATTATACCTATCATTATTACCTCCACTTACCTTAAAACTCCAATAGTATAAGCCATATAAAGGGTGATTCCGGCTCCTGCTGCCAAGGATGATGCTACCAATAATGCTTCCGTTGCCCTTGCAATGCCTGATATCAAATCTCCTCTTATAGTATCGCGAATTGCATTAGTCATTGCAAGGCCAGGTAAAAGAGGCATCATGCATCCTACTATTATAGGATTATAGTTTCCCGTTTTTGCATAAAATGTTACAGATATTGCTAAAAATGCTATTACTAGTCCTGAAAAAATGCTTGAAAAGAATTGGTAAGAATGAAGATTTTCAAAACGTTTAGATATTGCTGCAACTAAAATTCCTGTAAAAAGAGCTGTGAAAAATTCAAGCAGCTGCCCTCCGAACAAAACGGCAAAAAACCCAGAAGACAGACCGGTATATAGTATAAAATGTTTATCTTCTATATCGTTTCTTTTGTTTATCTTTTCTAATTCTACCAATGCCTCATTAAGTGTTATAGAATGCTGGGAGATTCTTCTTGAAATATTGTTAACATCAGTTATTTTCTGCAAATCAATTGTTCTTTTTCGAATTCTTTTTACTAATGTGTGAGTATTTTCTCCGTCTAGAGAAACTGTAATATAAACCCCCGTAGGAGTTGCAACAGACTCTATTTCCTTAACACCAAAGGATTTGCATATAAAATTGATGGTTTCTTCAGCACGATATGTTTCGCCGCCATTTTCAATTATAATTTGGGCGGATAAATTAATGACCTTTAATAAATTGTTAACGCTGATTTCCAATATACCACACCTTTGCTATTATTTAATGAAATTATAACATTGAAAAAAGCAATATTCAATAGATTAAAATTCAATAAGAGATTAATAATATATCATTGTCCTTAAGAAAAATCTTATGTTTCAATAATTCTATTTATTGATTAAATTTGTAACATAATGTATAATTGCAAGTAAATATCTTAAGGATGTGTTTAAATGAAAGAAAGAGAAGTTAAGGTTCTAAATATAGATAAGGAAGCAATTGAAAAAAAGCTTATTGACATAGGGGCTGTTCTTGCAAAAGATGAGGAACAAACTAATTACAGATTTGACACTGACGATAGTTTTTTAAGGAAAACTTACAAGGGATATTTGAGAATAAGAATAACCAAGAATAACTTAACCGGCCAAATTAAAAATACCATGACATTTAAACGAAGCATCACCAGAGATGCTTTAAGGGTCAATGAAGAAACCGAAACAGAACTTTCTGATTGGAAAAGCACTGCAAAAATAATTGAACTTTTAGGCTACAAACAAAAAAGACCCGGATACAAGCACCGTCGTTCCTATGTTTATGAAAATATATTGTTTGAAATAGATACTTGGGATGAAAAAACATATCCAAAACCTTATTTAGAAATTGAGGTTTTCTCTGAAGATGATTTAGAAAAAGCTATAAGGCTCTTAAATCTTGACAAAAGTCAGATAACAACCAAATCCATTGATGAGTTGAAGAAAGATTAGTTTGTAAAATAAGCGATGAAATTGTAAGAATAAAGCACAGAATTCTGAATAGGGACAACCTTTGCAGCATTCGCTATATTCTTGGTTACAACAAGTACAGTTATAGAAGGCTCAGTTGCGGTTGTGGAAACTTCAACTGTAGTAGGTATTTATGATAAAGTTAACAGATAGGAGTCTAATATGGTTTTAGTTTTTGATATTGGTAATACAAATATAGTAGTGGGTGTTTATAAGGGCGATGAGCTTTTAGGAAACTGGAGAATGGTTACTAAGAGTGAAAAAACATCAGATGAATATGGAATTTTTATTTTAAATTTATTAAGGTACAATGATATTGATTACAAAAATATTAACAGCGCAATCGTGTCATCTGTGGTGCCTAACGTAATGTATTCTTTTGAAAATGCTTTGAAAAAGTTTTTTAACATAGAGCCTATTGTTGTAGGTCCTGGAACAAAAACAGGAATTACAATAATGACTGATAACCCTAGGGAGATAGGAGCCGATAGAATTGTTGGATTGGTAGCAGCACATGAGTTATATGGAAAGTATTCTACATTAATAGTCATGGATTTTGGAACAGCAACAACTTATGATGTTGTAAATGAAAAGGGAGAATATAGATACGGAATTACCTCTCCTGGAATTCAAATTACTTCTGATGCCTTGTGGCAAAGAACCGCTCAGCTTCCAAGGATAGAAATAAAAAAACCTGACACAATTCTTGCTAAAAACACAGTGACTAGCATGCAGGCAGGATTAGTTTATGGATATATAGGACAAGTAGAATACATTATTCAAAAAGTAAAAGAAGAAATGAATAATGAAAATATAAAAGTTGTAGCAACCGGAGGAATGGGCAGACTAATATCTGAAGAAACTTCAAAAATTGACATATTTGATCCCCAACTTTTATTTAAAGGATTAAAAATAATCCACGATAAAAATCAAAAATATAAATAAAATAAAAAAATAAAAAAAGATAAAAGGGTTTGTTAAATGTAAACCCTTTTATCTTTTTTGTTATAAGCACCTAAGTGTCATTGAGATTCGACCCCACTAAGGATTACATTACATTTTATTCCTTCAAAAAAAGCTTTTAATATTAAAAAATTGTGTTATAATAATAGAACAAATGTTCGAAAAAAGTTCGAGGAGGTGATTTTTTATGAGGCATATAATAATGCATATTGATGTGAATTCAGCTTTTTTAAGCTGGACGGCAGCATATGAAAAACAAATGGGAATAGAAAGAGATGTGCGAACACTTGCGTCTGTTATCGGAGGAAATGAAAAAAGCCGTCATGGAATTGTTCTTGCTAAATCAACTCCTGCCAAAAAATTTAACATACAAACAGGAATGTCCCTTATGGAAGCAAGGCAAATGTGTCCTAATTTGTTGGTTATACCTCCTAATTACAATGTTTATGTAAGGGCAAGCAAGGCGTTAATAGAATATTTAAAAAAATATACCCCTGATGTGGAAGTTTTTAGCATTGATGAATGTTTCTTAAGGTTTACTGATATTGATAGGGATCAGGCCGTAAAACTTGCATATAAAATGAAGGATGGAGTTCGAGAAGAGTTTGGTTATACCGTAAATATAGGAATTTCTGAAAATAAACTTCTTGCAAAACAGGCAGGAGATTTGGAAAAACCTGACAAGTGCCATACCATGTTTATTGAGGAAATAAAGGAAAAATTGTGGCCTTTACCTGTCGAAGAATTATTTATGATTGGAAGAAAAACTAAGCCTAAACTAAACAGGTGGGGCATTTATACAATTGGAGAGCTTGCAAATGCAGACTATAAATTAATAACGACCATGCTTAAGTCTCACGGCAGGTTAATTTATAATTACGCCTGGGGAAGAGATATTTCAACTTTTAAAGCAAAGGCTCCCATCAAGAGTGTAGGAAACAGTTCTACTTTGAAATTTGATGTAAGAGACAGGGAAACTGCCCATATTGTATTGCTGAGCTTAACGGAAATGACTGCCTGGAGATTAAGAGAAGCTGGCATGTACTGCAGAGTTGTAAGCATAAGCATTAAAGATAAGGATTTTGGCTTTAAAATTAAACAAAGAAAGCTCATGTGTTTTACAGATTGTACAAGGGATATTTATATGAATGCATGCTTTTTGTTTGATGAATTGTGGGATAAGAGACCCATAAGGGCCTTGGGGGTTAATGTATCAGATTTGGAGTTTTCAGATGTTAAGCAAATTAATTTTTTTCAGGACCAATTGAGTTTAAAAAATGAAATTTTAGACAAAACAGTAGACAAAATAAGAAGTAAGTATGGGGAAGAATCAGTTATTAGAGGTGTCTTTGCCAACGGTGATTTGAAACCCATCTTGGGGGGATATCCAGATGATGAATATCCGGGCATGAGTAGTATTTTGTAGAGGTGAGTTATGAAAATTGTAAATGAACCTATAAAAGTAATGGCAGTTTTTTATACAAATGGAAAAATAGAGCCGGTAAAATTCAGGCTTGATGATAAAGTTGTTAGAATTGAAAGAATAATGAAAACATATGAAGAAAATATCGTTGGAAATACACGGATTGTATTTGTGTGCCTCCATAATGGAAAAGATATTTTTGAGCTAAAATATGAATTAGACAGTAAAACTTGGTACCTCTTTAAGAAATAATGCCCTCTTTCTCTTTACTCTTAGCACCTAAATGGCTTGTCATCTTTAGCGACAGCGAAGGATTTCATGTTTTAAAAGATGGGATTCTTCACTACGTTCAGAATGCCACTACGCGTAGTTATTCATAGCAACGACAGTTTAGATGATGTGGGAACTATAATCTTCCTTTGCCCCGTAATAAATTTGTAAGATTTGAAATGTTGTAATATTATGGTCAGAATGGTATAATGTTTTGTAATTGTATACGAGGGGTAAGCACATGAGCGAATTAGATTTATTAGCGATAGATGCTAAAAATGATATAGATACAATGAATAAGTTAATAAGTCAATATGAAAATTTCATTTTGAGATGTGCCTCATCTGCGGTTAGAAGCTATATTTCAAAAAGTGATGATGAATGGTCAATAGCCTTGTCTGCTTTTACTGAGGCAATTAGCAATTATTCTGCCGGCAAAGGCAGTTTTTTAAACTTCGCAGAATTGGTAATAAGAAGGCGAATGATTGATTTTATGAGAAGCAGGTCAAGATATGCACCGGAAATCTCTGTGAATCCCTCATTGTTTAATACTGATGCACAGGATGAAGAAGAGTACTCCATGCAGTCTGAAATTGCAAAAAAGGTTTCTGTTGTTGAAGACAATTCAATTAAGATCGAGATTACTCTCATTAGTGAAATTTTTTCTGATTATGGCTTTGCTTTTATGGATTTAGCTGAATGTTCACCAAAATCTCGGAAAACTAAGAAATCTTGTGCTAAGGCTGTAGCTTATTTAATAAAAAACCCAATACTTATAAGTGAAATAAAAATTAAAAAGCAGTTGCCATTAAATATAATTGAGAAAAACACAAAGATACCCCGTAAATTATTGGAACGCCATCGAAAATATATAATAGCAGCAGTGGAAATTATGACAGGAGATTTTCCAAATTTAGCTGGTTATTTGGGATATATTCATGAGGAGCTGAAAAATGAAAGCAATAATAGTTGAAATTAAAGGTAAGCATGCGGCAATATTGTCAGATGATGGTCTTGTTTCTAGAATTAAAAACAAAAACTATAGTCTAGGTCAAGAAATAGTAATAAAAAATAATAACAACAAGAGCAAGATAATTAAGATGACGGCTTCGGCAGCTGCTGCAATTATGATTTTCGTGACGCCAGCTTGGGCATACTTGACTCCTTACTCATATGTAAGTGTAGACGTGAATCCATCTTTTGAGTTCTATATAAACAGATTTGACAGGGTTTTGACTGTTAAAGCCCTTAATGATGATGGCAAGGAATTATCAAAAGGTATAAATATTGAAGGTTTGAAAAACAAAGAAATTCAAAGTGCAGTAAGAAATGTATTAAATGAATTAAGAAACAAGGGATATATTATTGAAGGTGAAGAAGGCGGAGTAATAGTTGCTACATCCAGCAAGTCTAAGGAAAAAACAGACATCTTGTTTGAAAAGATGCAAAATGCTGTTAAAGAAGAAGCACGATTACATGAGGAAGAAAATAAGGTTATAGCAGAAATTGAGAAGCCTAATAAAGCAGAAACTAAAAATGAAAAAGAAATAGACCCTGCTGAAACAATTGAAAAGAATGAAGAAGTTAAGGATAATGATAAATCTGAAAAGTCGGATAAAGAAAATGAATTGAAAGACCAAGAAAAAGAAGATAAAGAGCAAGAAAAAGAATCCGAAAATCGAGAAAAAGAGTTTGAAAAACGTGAAAAGGAACAAATAAAGCAGGAAGAAAAACGAGAAAAAGAGCGTG
>CAZTML010000019.1:0-19901 GCA_964614935.1 uncultured Clostridia bacterium
GTACAGTTTTGATTGCCAACACATCTGACATGCCTGTTGCAGCACGTGAAGCATCAATTTATACAGGAATTACAATAGCTGAGTATTTTAGAGATATGGGTTATTCTGTAGCCCTGATGGCAGACTCAACGTCTAGATGGGCAGAGGCTCTTCGTGAAATGTCCGGTCGTCTTGAAGAAATGCCCGGAGAAGAAGGTTACCCTGCATACCTGGCATCAAGGCTTGCTCAGTTCTATGAAAGAGCAGGAAGAGTTATAAGTTTAGGATCAGAAGGAAGAGAAGGAGCCCTGTCAGCTATAGGGGCAGTATCACCTCCTGGAGGGGATATTTCCGAGCCTGTTTCACAGGCTACACTTCGTATAGTAAAAGTATTCTGGGCACTTGATGCACAGCTTGCATATAGTAGACACTTCCCTGCAATTAACTGGTTAAACTCTTATTCATTGTATATTGATAGGTTAGGTTCATGGTTTGATGACAATGTAGCCAGAAACTGGTCTGAAATGCGTAGCGAAACTGTGAAACTTCTTCAAGAAGAAGCAGAGTTAAATGAAATAGTTCAATTAGTTGGTGTTGACTCACTATCATTTAATGATAGGCTAAAATTAGAGGCAACAAGGTCAATAAGGGAAGACTATCTACATCAAAATGCCTTCCATGAAATAGACACTTATACTTCATTAGATAAACAGCATAAACTTTTGGCTCTTATATTGAAATATTATCATAGGGGTATAGAAGTATTAGGTGAAGGAGCAGACTTTAAAGCCTTATTAGAACTTCCTGTAAGAGAAAGAATAGGAAGATATAAATATACAGAAGAAAAAGATGTTAAAGAAGCTTATGAAAACATCGACAAACAAATAGATGAAGAAATGTTATCTCTAACAAGTAAGGAGGTTGAATTATGATTAAGGAATATAAAACCATATCTGAGGTAGCAGGACCTTTGATGCTTGTTAAAGACGTAGAAAATGTTGCATTTGATGAATTGGGGATAATTGAACTTCCAAGTGGCGAAACCAGAAGCTGCCGTGTACTTGAAATTAACGGATCCAATGCAATAGTTCAGTTGTTTGAAAGTTCAGCAGGAATTAACTTGGCAGAATCTAAGGTAAAATTCCTTGGGAGAGGAATGGAACTGGCGGTTTCAGAAGATATGCTAGGACGTGTATTTGATGGTTTAGGTAGACCAATAGATGAGGGTCCTGAAATAATACCGGAAAAAAGATTAGATATTAACGGCCTTCCTATGAATCCTGCAGCCAGAGACTATCCTAATGAGTTTATACAAACAGGTGTTTCTGCCATAGACGGACTGAACACTTTGGTTAGGGGTCAAAAACTGCCTATATTCTCAGGATCAGGTCTTCCTCATGCTGATTTAGCAGCACAAATTGCACGCCAATCAAAGGTTTTAGGAACAGACTCAAAATTTGCCGTTGTATTTGCAGCCATAGGTATAACTTATGAAGAGGCAGACTTCTTTGTTTCTGACTTTAGACGTACAGGTGCAATCGACAGAACTGTATTGTTCATGAATCTAGCCGATGACCCGGCTATCGAGCGTATATCTACACCTCGTATGGCCTTAACAGCTGCTGAGTTTCTTGCATTTGATAAAGATATGCATGTATTGGTAATATTAACTGATATAACGAATTATGCGGAGGCTCTTCGTGAAGTATCGGCTGCTCGTAAAGAAGTTCCTGGTAGACGTGGTTATCCTGGATACTTGTATACAGACTTAGCTTCCATTTATGAAAGGGCAGGAAGAAAAAGAGACCACGCAGGCTCAATTACAATGATTCCTATACTTACAATGCCTGAGGATGATAAAACTCACCCAATTCCTGACCTTACAGGCTACATTACTGAAGGACAGATTATTCTTTCCCGTGAATTGTATAGAAAGAATATTAAGCCGCCAATAGATGTTTTACCTTCACTTTCGCGTTTGAAAGACAAGGGTATAGGCAGAGGAAAAACAAGAGAAGACCATTCTGACGTATTAAACCAACTTTTTGCAGGCTATGCAAGGGGTAAGGAAGCAAAAGAACTAATGGCCATTCTTGGAGAAGCGGCACTGTCGGATGCTGATAAATTCTTTGCTAAATTTGCTGATCAGTTTGAGCAAAAATATGTATCTCAAGGTTATGATACAAACAGAACCATTGAAGAAACGTTGGAAATAGGTTGGGACCTACTGACAATTCTTCCTAAGGGTGAATTAAAACGTATAAGGGATGAGTATCTTGAAAAGTATTATCCTGAAAAAGAATAGCATAGGGGTGATTAAGTGGCAAGATTAAATGTTAATCCTACCAGAATGGTTTTAACCTCTTTGAAGAAGCGTTTAAGGGTGGCTGTTAAAGGTCATAAAATGCTTAAGGATAAACGTGATGAGCTTATGAAACGATTCCTAGAGCTTGCAAGAGTAAATAAAGCCTTACGAGAAGAAGTTGAAGCACACATAGGCGATGTATATTCAAACTTTGTAATAGCTAGTGCTGTAATGTCTTCTGAAGTTATGGAAGAAGCCCTTATGTATCCTAAACAAGGAGTTGCCATAGAGGTAGGTAAGAAAAATGTAATGAGTGTAGATGTTCCAGTGTTTGATTTTAAAACTATAAGTGATGACACTTCAAATATCTATCCTTACGGTTTTGCCAATACTTCAGCTGAACTTGATAATGCAATTGAAAATTTGTCAGATATTTTCCCTGAGCTGTTAAAGTTAGCAGCTGTTGAAAAAGAAGTTCAACTTCTTGCAGCTGAAATTGAAAAAACCAGAAGAAGAGTTAATGCACTTGAATATGTAATGATTCCAAGGTTTGAGGAAACTATAAAATATATTCAAATGAAACTTGATGAAAATGAAAGAGGAAATCAAACAAGATTAATGAAGGTTAAAGACATGATGCTTCAAGAAGCAATCGAAGAAAAACAAGAGTTTACTAAGACTGCTTTTGATGATTATGTTAATAGATAAAAGTAAGAATTAAAGGGCAGGCCCTATGAATAAAGGGCAAATCTGTGTCATTCTAACGCAGTGAAGAATCTCATTATTTCAAAAAAGGGGGACACACCTTCAAAATCAAGCGACTCTCTGCTAGATAACTTTTGAAGGAATGTCCCCGAACCATGAGATCTTTTGCTTATGCTCGGGATGACATTTTTCGTATAGGATAGTATAGTTAGTATATTTTTCTTGACAATAAGGCCATTTATATATATACTTTGATTATCAAACAAATTGACTGTAAAACAATGGAGATATTATGATATTAAATGAATTAAAGATAGGTAATTTAGCTGCTAAAACTCCAATAGTTCAAGGTGGTATGGGTATTGGTGTATCACTATCAAACTTGGCATCTGCTGTTGCTAATGAAGGTGGTATAGGAACCATATCCGGTGTTCAAATTGGCTTTAGAGAACCTGACTTTTTAACTGATCCCCTAGCTGCCAACCTAAGAGCAATTGGAACAGAAATTAAAAAGGCAAGACAAAAGACAAAGGGCATTATAGCCATGAACTTTATGGCTGCTATGAACAATTATGAAATTTATGTTAAAAAGGCAGTTGAAGAAAAAATAGATTTAATAGTTTCAGGTGCAGGCCTTCCCCTAGCGCTTCCAAAGTTAGTTAAAGGCACTAATACAAAAATAGCTCCCATAGTTTCTTCTGCTAAGGCTGCAAGAGTAATAATCAGAAGTTATCTTAAATCTGATAGGTTGCCGGATGCTGTAGTGGTGGAAGGACCTTTAGCAGGAGGACATCTTGGATTCAAGATGGATGAATTATTGGAAAATAAGTGTATGGAACTAAAGGATATAGTCAAGGAAGTAAAACTTTTGTTAAGTACATTTGAGGAAGAATACAGGGTAAAAATTCCTGTAATTGCAGCAGGAGGAATAAGGACAAAAAATGATATTCTTGAGCTTAAGGAAGTCGGTGCCGATGGTTTTCAAATAGCAAGCTTATTTGTTCCCACCTTTGAATGTGATGCTCATGAAAATTTCAAAAAAGCATATATCAATGCTAATAATGATAATATAAAGATTATAAAAAGTCCTGTAGGGATGCCTGGAAGAGCTATAGAAACAGACTTTCTAGCCGAAACTGAAAGAATCGTAAAAAAATGTCACAGGTGCTTACCTAATTGCAAACCCAATGAAATTCCATATTGTATATCAGAAGGATTGTTAAATGCAGTGGAAGGAAGAGACGGTCTTGTTTTCTCAGGGGCAAATATAGAGCGTGTAAAAGAGCTAAAAACAGTAAAACAAGTAATTAATAGTTTAATTTGTGTATAGATAAAATTTTTTTGTTTCCCCTCTCCAATTGTAATGACAAATGGGGGCTCTTGTCATAAAATTCACCTGTTTGACCTGGAAACAGAATGTGCAGTAATATAAGGAGTAAGATATGGAAAATAAAAGAGCCAGCGGTATATTGATGCATATTTCCTCATTACCCGGTCAATATGGAATTGGAGACCTTGGCAAGGAGGCATATTCCTTTGTGGACTTTTTAGTTAATGCAAGTCAAAAGTACTGGCAGGTATTGCCTTTGGGAATAACAGGGTATGGAGATTCTCCTTATCAATCATTTTCCTCATATGCTGGCAACCCGTATTTTATAGATTTAGATGAATTTATTGAGTCGGGATACTTAACTAAGGATGAAATCAAAAGCTTTGATTTAGGTCGTGACTTAACAAAGGTTGACTATGAATTACTATATAAAAATAAATTGCACCTTTTGGAAAGGGCATATGAAAAAGCAAGGGAAAGCCTAAGAGAAAACCTATATACCTTTTATATGGATAATAAAGAATGGCTGAGAGAATTTGCCTTGTTTATGTCAATTAAGGAATGTCATGGAGGTGTCTCCTGGTTAAAATGGAATGAGGAGTATAGGAGGAAGGACTCAAAAATTGTAGGGAAATTTCAAAAAGACAATGAATATAAGATATATTTTTGGGTATTCACTCAATATTTCTTCTATAAACAGTGGTATAGTCTAAAAGCATATGCCAATAGTAAGGGCATACAAATTATAGGGGACTTGCCTATATATGTTGCAGAAGACAGCCATGACCTGTGGGGTGATTCGCATCTCTTTAATTTGGATGAAAATCTTTTACCCATAACAGTATCAGGCTGTCCCCCAGATGCCTTTTCTGAAAAAGGCCAGCTTTGGGGCAATCCCATATACGATTGGTCTGTAATGGAGAAAGAAAACTATAGATGGTGGAAAAACAGAATAAAACACAGCTTTAAAATGTTTGACATTTTAAGAATTGATCATTTTAGGGGATTTGAATCCTATTGGGAAATCAAATATGGTTCTGAAGATGCTATACTTGGGCAATGGATAAAAGGACCCGGAATCAAATTTTTTGATAGTATTAAGGAAGAATTAGGGGATTTAAATATAATCGCTGAGGACTTAGGCTTTTTAACAGAGGATGTTAAGAAACTTCTTAAGTATTCTGGATTTCCAGGCATGAAAGTATTGCAGTTTGCTTTTGATTCTGGAGAGGAAAGTGATTATTTGCCTCATAATTATGATAAGAAGAGCGTAGTTTACACAGGAACCCATGACAACTCAACTATTATTGGATGGTTTTCAAAGGCTAAAAGCCAAGATGTTGATTATGCAAAGAAATACCTAAAAATTGATTCAAATGAGGGATTAAACTGGGGATTTATAAGGGGTGGGTGGAGCTCAACTGCCTGGTTAGCAATAACTACAATGCAGGATATATTTGGATTAGGTGATGAAGCCAGGATGAATATACCATCAACTTTAGGGGGTAACTGGACCTGGAGAATGAAGAAAACAGATTTAACCATTGAAATTGTAGAGAAACTGGCAAATATGACAAGAATTTATGGGAGGTAAAATTTTTTGAGTGAGGAAAAAATTTTACTATATGGTCCCATCTTTTAAATCGTTTTGTATATTTTTGCAGCTTCTCATTATTTGAAAATAAATATCATCTATGCATCTAGAATAAGATTTATTTTCTAAAAAGTTAACACAATTATTTATAACCTGATCTTCTCTCTTTTCGTCGTAGACAGGAAGATTGTGCTCTTTCTTATAAGAGCCTATTTCATTTACTATATTAAATCTTCTTTCCAAGAGTTTCACAATTTCTTTGTCTATATTATTTATTTCTATTCTCGCTTTATCCAATTCCATTTTCATTCTTCCTCCATAATTATAATTCCCTGTCTACAGCTTCAGCCACAGGTCTTAATTGTTTTATTAATGAGTCAAATCTGTCAGCTTTAATGGATTGAAGTCCATCGCACAAGGCGTTTTCCGGATCATTGTGAACTTCTATTAGAAGTCCATCTGCACCTGCTGCAATGGCGGCCAATGACAAGGGTTCAACCATCCACCATATTCCTGTTGCGTGACTTGGGTCTACAATAACCGGCAGGTGACTCAGTTTTTTAATTGCCGGAATTGCGCTTAAATCCAATGTGTTTCGAGTAAAGTTTTCAAAGGTTCTAATTCCCCTTTCGCATAGGATTACATTGTCATTGCCTTCAACCATTATATATTCTGCTGACATTAAGAGCTCTTCTATAGTTGAAGAAAACCCCCTTTTTAAAAGTATTGGTTTTTTTGTTCTTCCTAGTTGTTTTAAGAGCTCATAATTTTGCATGTTTCGAGCTCCTACCTGAATTATATCTACATTTTCTATATAATCATCTAAGAATTCTATTGAAGTAATTTCAGTTACTATGGGAAGTCCCGTTTCCTTTTTAGCTAATATTAATAGTTCAAGTCCTTCTTCTTTGAGTCCCTGAAAACTATAGGGTGACGACCTGGGTTTAAAGGCTCCACCTCTTAAAAAACTTGCTCCTGATTTTTTTACGTCTTTTGCAATTGATAAAATCTGGTCTCTACTTTCTACAGAGCAAGGACCTGCCATAAGGGCTAATTTCTTGCCACCAATTATATTGCCATTTATATTTATTTCAGTATTCTGTTCATGAAACAATCTATTTACTCTTTTGTAATTTTTTCCTAACATGTTTACCACCTATTATACTTTCATTATTAAAATTTATCATAATATGGTAGAAAGTCAAGAGAATCTAGCAAGCAATTTTTATAAAAATATTGTTAGATTAAAAATTAAATGATACAATACATTAAGGGACATTCTTTTGAGTTCTGACTTCAAAGGGTTACAGCCTTAAAGGTGTGTTCTCATACATATGGGGATAAGGAGAAGAGTATGAGCAAGAAAATAGTTATAGCCCTAGGGGGAAATGCATTAGGAAATGACCCTATAGAGCAAAAGGAAGCTGCAAGACATACTTCAATATCGATAGTGGATTTAATAGAGGCAGGAAATCAGGTAATTCTATCTCACGGAAATGGGCCACAAGTAGGAATGATTAATTTAGCCATGGATATAGCTTCAAAATCTGAAGCAGAAACTCCGGAGATGCCATTTCCTGAATGTGGTGCTATGAGTCAGGGTTATATTGGATACCATTTACAAAATGCTCTACAAAACGAATTAAACAAAAGGGGGTTAAAAAAATCTGTTGCAACAGTTGTTACCCAAGTTGTTGTTAGTAAAAGTGACCCTGCTTTTCAAAATCCAACAAAGCCGGTAGGGTCTTTTTATACTAAGGAAGAAGCAGATTTAATGGAAGCTAAAGGTTTTACTTTTAAAGAAGATTCTGGTAGAGGTTACAGAAGGGTAGTTCCTTCTCCAAAACCAAGAGATATAGTAGAAATTGAATTTATTAGAAGCTTGATTGACACAGGAAATATAGTTATAGCAGGTGGCGGTGGCGGAATTCCCGTAGTAGAAGAAGATGGTGAATTAGTGGGTGTTCCTGCAGTTATAGACAAGGACTTTACTACAGCTAAGTTAGCAGAATTAATTGATGCAGAAAGCTTAATTATATTAACTGCAGTTGAACAGGTTGCAATAAGGTTTGGCAAGCCAAATCAATTGTGGCTATCAAATCTTACTGTGGAGGAAGCTGAAAAATATATTGCTGATAAGGAATTTGCAGAAGGGTCTATGCTACCAAAGGTAAAGGCTGCCATATCATTTGTTCTTTCTAAACCAGGTAGGAAGGCACTGATTACTTCTCTAGAACGCGCAGCAGATGCTTTAGCTGGAAAGACAGGAACATGGATTGGATAGTAGACTGTACCCTTATTATTACATAAGTGAGAAATTGTTAAACTTGTAAGGATGTGTCGAATTGAGTTTTTTATTGCGACAGCAATATATATATGGTATAATTTATTAAAATATGGGCATGTGGAGGTATTATGAAAAATTCTATATTAAACAAGATAATATTGCTATCTATTGTACTAGCTTTATTGTTTACAATGACTGCAAATGCTGCTACATTTAGAGATATATCAAATCATTGGGCAAAAAGCTACATAGAAAGAGTTGAAAAAATTGGGCTTGTTTCTGGCTATGAAGATGGAACCTTTAAACCGGACAACAATGTAACTGTATTGGAAGCCTTAGTTATGATGTCGAGGCTATATGATATTGATGATACAATCAAAGAAGAAATTATCGATGAATATAAACCTTCTTTAAAAACAATGAAAAATGCATTGTCACGTGAATGGGCCTTAGACTACATAGCTATCGCTATTGAACTTGGCATAGTAACTGAGCAAGCAGTAAAGGAAATGTTTGCAAATGAAAATATTTTCAAGGATGCAGAAAGAGAAGTAGTAGCTGTTTTGCTTACCAAAGCTATGGGTTTAGAAAAAGAAGCCAAAAGTTTGAAGGTATATACTCTTCCCTTTAATGATAGGGATCAAATAACTGCTTCAGCTAGGCCATATATCTACCTTATGTATGAAAATAAAATAATGCAGGGTAATAATGAAAGAAATATAACGCCTAAAAATAAAATTACAAGGGCACAAATTGCAACCATGTTAGATAAGGCATATGATTATATTGATGATAACAAAGTAGTGCCTGATTTTGACAAGTATCAACCTACCACAAAAATAAGTGGAATGATTACTAAAGTATCTATAGAAAAATCTGAATCTTACATATTAATAAAAGACCAAAGAGAAGTTGAAAGTATAGTTAAAATAAATGATGATACTGAAATAACTGTAAACGGTAGATTAAGAGAAATATCTGACTTAAAAAAGGACATGCTAATTGTTGGTAAAATTAATGAAGAAAGATTGGCAGTAGAAATTCAAGCTGACTCTACTAAGGATGTAGTAAGAGGTACTATAAACTATGTGGCATATGTAGAACCGGCATCTATAACTATTTATGATGAAGATGATGTTAAGCTTACATTCAATATAAGCAAGGATGTAGATGTATTCCATGATGGAAAGGCAGTTGAATTAAAGGAACTTAAAAAAAATGATGAGATATCCCTTTTAATAAAGGATAAAGTCGTATATCAAATTAATTCAATAAGCCGCATCAAGTATTTTGATGGTCTTATAACATCTATTGATTACAATTATCCTATAAAGGTTTCCATGAAAACAGATGGGGATGTTTCAAAAACCTTTATATTTACTTCTGGTGTTGATGTAACGAGAAATGATAAGGAATCAAGCTTTGACCAGGTAAGAGTCGGAGACCAAGTCACAGTAACCACAGAATATGATGAAATGATTGCAATTAACACCATAGCAAAAGAAGCTGAAATGAGCGGAGTAATTAAGGAAATATTAATTGCACCTCAAATCAAAATAAAGATTGCAGATGAAAATGAAAGGGTAAAGGAATATACAGTTAATAACAATGTTAAGATTAACATTGGGTCAAAAAATGTATCAATTTATGACTTGCGACTTGGTTACAAGGTTTTTGTAAACACTTCAGGAGATGAAATAGTTACTATGGATGTTTCTGAAATAGAAACGGCTAAGAGCTTAACGGGCAAAATTATATTTATAAATGAAGATGATAAATTAATAATGATGCAAAATGTTACAGCCACTGGAAAAACAGAACTTACTTACCTCTTGATAACCACTAAAACGAGAATATATGATACTTCTGGAACCACGAAGTACTTTAAGGATTTGAAAGAAGGGGAAAATATAATGAGTTTTGCTGTTCCTCAAGGCGGAGAATATGTAGCAACAAGTATAATGATACAGTAAAAAGCATCTAAGGATGCTTTTTTCCCTAAGAGGAGGACATTATGAAGAAGTATATATTAGTTATAACAATTTTATCCTTAATATTTACAGTTGCTTGTACCCAGATACCCATTTCTGAGGAAACAGGGCTAGGACCTGGTGAATATGGAGGTATTGGTAACACAGAAGAAATTAAGAAGGAAAACTTAAGCTTAAAAGAAGAATTAGAAAATACAAAAGAAGAACTTGATAGTATAAGGACTGAATTGAAAGAACAAAAAGACGATTATTTAAGCTTGGCTAAAAGCAATGAAAATATTATATTTAAGCTTGAAGAGGCAGAATCTAAGCTAAAAATTGTTGAGAGCGAAGATATTCCTAATTTTAATATTGAAAGCACAGATGCAAATAGCATCGTTTCATACTTAAATGACTCTTCAAATTTAATAGATGATAGTATTAAAGGTATTGATATTATTAGTACTGATGATAGTATAGTATTCAGAACCCTGGGATATGGTAAAAATTACAGTCAAATATTTATATGGAACAAAGGAGAAAATGAACCACTATTGATTGATGGGGCATCTTTTAGCAAGGAAGGTTCTTATGAATGGCTTGACAAGTATATTTTAATTAAAGACTCTGGTAAGAATAAGCTTTTAGATATTGAAAACAAGAAAATAATAAGTTCTTTCGATGAACCACAAAAAATGATCTTACTTGAGGGAACTACAACATTATTGTTAAAAGGTGAAGATAATAAATTTGTTTTATATGATTTTGTAAATAATACTAATAAAGAAGTTAACTTAGACAATAATAGGTATAGCGATTTTAATTTACAAAATGGCACTCTAGTATTTTCGGGTACCTATGTTGAAGACGATGTAGATTATGAAATGAGAGCATCCTTGAAGTTAAATAAATTAAAAGAAGTATATGAAATAAAAGCTGTCGATGAAGCTGAGGAAGAAATAGGAGAAGATACAGTTTAATGATTTATGATGTTATTATTATAGGCGCAGGACCGGCAGGCTTATTTGCAGCTGTAAACCTTAAAAACAAAAATGTTTTAATACTGGAAAAAAATAAGGCACCGGGTAAAAAGCTTTTGTTGTCTGGGGCAGGGCAATGCAACTATACAAATAACTGCGGTATTAATGATTTTTTAAAAAAATACGGTGACAAGAGCAGGTTTATTAAACCCGCTCTTTATAATTTTACTAATCAGGATATTATGGACTTTTTTGAAGGCCAGGGATTAAAAAGCCTCATAAGAGAAGACAAGAAAGTTTTTCCGTCTTCACTAAAAGCCATGGACCTACTTAATGTATTAATTGAAAGCACAAAGCATGCAGAAATGCTTTTAAATACTTCAGTAGAAAATGTAACTTATGACGAAATGAAAGAATTGTTTTACATAAGGACGGAATCTACATCCTTTGCATGCCATAATCTTATTATCTCTAGCGGAGGAAAGTCTTATCCAAATACAGGGTCTACAGGTGATGGTTATGGGCTTGCAGCATCTCTAGGACACTCTATAGTAGATCTTAAACCTGCCCTTACGCCTGTATATGTAGACAATTATCAATTCAAGGAATTATCCGGCCTTTCATTTGAAAACATTAAGTTATCCTTGTGGAAAAACAATAAAAAGTCAAAAGAATTTACAGGAGACCTCTTATTTACTCATAGAAATATTTCGGGACCTTTAGTAATAAATAATTCAAGATATATGGAACCGGGAGATAATATTAAAATAAATTTCACATCATTTTTTAATGAAGATGACTTTAGGGTATATTTTGAAAATTTAATTTCTTCATCTAAGTCAAGTATAAAGACCACATTAAAGGAACTTAATCTTCCAAGACGTTTCGTTGAGAAAATACTTGAAATATGTAGCATAGATGAAAGCTTGTCTTGTAGTCAGCTTAATAAGAATCAAAGGAAAAGTCTAATTGAAATGTTCTCAGCTTATCCTATGGAAATATCGAGGCTTGGCGATTACAATATAGCCATGGTTACAAAGGGTGGGGTTTCAACTTCTGAAATAAATCCAAAAACTATGGAATCAAAAAAAGTCTCCCGCCTTTACTTTGCGGGAGAGGTATTAGACTACGATGGTGACACAGGAGGATTTAACATCCAAGCTGCCTTTTCTACTGCTAAGTTAGCAGCAGATCATATTAACAAAAAATGAGATCCTTCGCTACCGCTCAGGATGACACGGGCTACGCCCTTTATTCATAACGATGATATTATCAATCATTTAATTATTTTACCTACTGCATTTAAGATAGCAGCTATAATCATTGAATAAAGTGGTATCATAAAGAAATTTGTCAATATTCTTGCAGGCAAGGTAATCATAATTCCTATGCCGTACAAAATATATAAAAAGTAGGTGTTCAATATAATAGATGTTATTAGCTGAGTCGCACTAACTGTAAACACTATTTTTTTCATGCTTAGATTTTCGCTTGATGAGCCTACTTTAATAGGAATTATAAGGTAAATTATTACAAGCAGGAAAAATCCTACTATATAGAAGGGATTTAATGGTTTTCCCCCATACATTATACCATTATCAAATGTCAACAAGCCATTAGCTATAAAGACTGAGACAAAACCAACAGACAATAAAGATATAAATATTGTATTTAATAAATTATAATTAATATCTCTTTTTAAATACTTGAATATTAGACCCGGCAAGAAACCGCTTAAGGCGCTTACTAGGGTAAATCCGGGAAAAAATGGACCCCCGGGTTTCACAATAAAGTTAATTATATCCGCAACTGCACCGGTTAAAAAGCCTGCAAAGGGACCTAAAATCATACCGGAAAGCATTATTGGAATTGATGCAAAGTTTATCCTAAGGGCAGGAATTCCACCTATAGGAATATAAAGTTCAAAAATTACTTTCAAGACAAGGCTCATTGATATAAAAAGCCCTGCTCTCACGATCGTTAAAGATGTGAATCGTTTTGGCGCAGTATTACTACTCATTTTTTCTCCTCCTTATTGAGCACAGCAATACCTCCGCACAATATAGGAGTAACATAAGTTTCTCTAATACAGCGGAAGCGACAAGATACCGCAGACCTAAGTCTTTCGTTTAAGGGCGACATCCCATCCCTTAACACTTTACGCATCTTATCTACTCTGAATTATTACTACACATGAATATGTTTAAATTACAATAATCAAGATGTGCCCTTATATTAACATACAATAATTAATATGTCGACTCTTATTTTTTTTGAGAAGGTTTGCTTTTTGTTGACTTTATATTGTAAGAAATATTTTTTAATGCTATAATTATGAAAAACTAGATATGGAGGAATCATGGCAGATAAATTTTTAAGTGATATTGAAATTGCACAAATGACAGACCTTGAACCCATAAGTAAAATAGCAGAAAAGATTGATATTCCAGAAAGATATGTTGAAAATTACGGTAAATATAAAGCAAAAATAGATTACCGCTACCTTCAAAATGAATTAAAGGATAGAGAAGAAGGAAAACTTATTTTAGTTACTGCAATTAATCCTACACCTGCCGGCGAAGGTAAAACTACTACAACTATTGGCTTGGGAGATGCATTAAGCAAGCTTGGTAAGAAAACAATAATTGCCCTCCGTGAACCGTCCTTAGGTCCTGTGTTCGGAGTAAAAGGTGGAGCAGCTGGAGGTGGATATGCCCAAGTTGTTCCTATGGAAGATATAAACCTTCATTTTACGGGAGATTTTCATGCAATTGGTGCTGCTAACAACCTTCTAGCTGCAATGGTTGATAATCACATACACCAAGGTAATGACTTAGATATAGACACAAGGAGAATTGTGTGGAGAAGGGCCGTGGATATGAATGACAGACAGTTAAGAAATACAATTTCCGGCTTAGGTGGCAAGACGGATGGTGTGCCTAGAGAAGATGGTTTTGATATAACTGTTGCCTCAGAAGTAATGGCAGTATTTTGCTTGTCTAATGATATAATTGAATTAAAAGAAAATTTATCTAGAATAATAGTGGCCTATAATAGAGATGGTCAACCTGTTACTGCAGGGCAATTAAAAGCCCATGGAGCAATGGCGGCACTCCTTAAGGATGCTTTGAAACCTAACTTAGTTCAAACTTTGGAAGGAACACCTGCATTCATACATGGAGGACCCTTTGCAAATATTGCACATGGATGTAATTCAGTTATAGCAACTAGAATGGCTAGTAAAATTGCAGATTACACTGTAACGGAAGCTGGTTTTGGAGCAGACTTAGGGGCTGAAAAATTTATTGACATAAAGTGTAGAAAAACAGGCCTAAAGCCAAGTGCAGTTGTAATTGTTGCAACAGTCAAAGCTTTAAAATACAACGGAGGTATTGCAAAAGCAGATTTAGCTAATGAAAACTTGGAAGCTCTTGAAAAGGGTCTTCCTAACTTATTAAAGCACGTAGAGAATATTACAGGAGTATTTAAAATACCTACTCTTGTTGCAATAAATAAATTTCCTACAGATACAGAAGAAGAATTAAATTTAATAAAAGAAAAATGCAGTGAACTTAATGTAAACGTAAAGCTATCAGATGTATGGGGCAAGGGTGGTCAAGGTGGTCTTGAACTTGCTGAGGAAGTACTAAGGCTTGCAGATCAGGAAAGTGACTTTGAATACGCTTATGACCTAGATGTTTCTATTAAGGATAAAATAAAATCGATTGCAAGAAAACTATACGGTGCTGATGATGTAGAATTTTCATCAAAAGCAAATAAGGATATTGCAAATTTTGAAAAGTTAGGTTTTGGAAATCTTCCAATATGTATGGCGAAAAATCAATATTCATTAACAGATGATCCAAAGGTATTAGGGAGACCAACAGGTTTTAATATAACCATTAGAGATATAACCATATCGGCAGGAGCAGGATTTTTGGTTGCATTGACGGGAGATATTATGAAAATGCCCGGCCTTCCAAAGGTACCGGCAGCAGAAAATATAGATATAGATGTTAATGGAAAAATTAAGGGACTCTTCTAAGGAGGGGGGACACACCTTCAATATGCGGTGCCTCTTTGAAGGACAGCTATTGAAGGAATGTCCCCGTACTAGTCCCTTTTGAGTTATTCTTATGGATATGGTATTTACATCGTGTCATCGTTCTTTTCTTTTGCTAATGTTACTATCAAAACTCCCAGCATAATCAGGATACCTGCAATTATACTTTTCACTGTTAAGGGTTCATGTAAGAATAATATTCCCATAACTATACTTGTAATAGGCTCGAACAATCCTACAATGCTTGTTACAGTAGGTCCTACATACTTTACACTTATAGGGATAAGGGTATTTGCTAAAAATGACACGAAGAATGCTACCAAGGTTGTAAATATCCATCCCTTAGGGGTCATCGAGAAGACTAAATTGCCACCTATACTTCCTGCAATAAATAAGTAAATAGATGCAAATATTGATAAATAAAATGCTATTTTGAAAGGATACATTGTTTTTATCCCACTTTTGTCTATATATAATAGGTGAGCTGCATAAAATACACCTGACAAAAATGCTAATAAGACACCTATTATGTTGAAAGATCCTTCAAAAAACATCATTACACCTATCGTTGACAAGATCAGGGCTATAAGTTTTTCCTTACTTACCTTTTCTCTAAATACCAGTATACATACAGCAGTAACCAAGACAGGATAAATATAGTGTATTGTTGTTGTCATGCCTACTGATATATAGTTATAGGCTCCATAAAGGGTTAAAGCCGTAAGAGTCGAACCTAATGAGGCTAATACAGCTAATTTTTTCAATTGAACCCTATTTATTTTCAAATCTACTTTTTTATATTTTAACATTACAAAAAGAAAGGGAATTGAAAGAAAATTCCTATAAAATGTAAGGGACATTGAATTGCTTCCTTCTAAATATGTTAACTTTCCAAGTATTGGTGTAAAACCATATATAAATGCTGCTAAAATTCCAAAAACTATACCTTTTGTCTTATCCATAACCCCCCCACCGCTTATTTTCCGCAGCACTTCTTATATTTCAATCCAGACCCACAAGGGCATGGGTCATTTCTTCCTATTTTTTCACCTTTTACCACTGTTTTAGAACGGTTGTAGTCTTTTTTAATCTCTTTTCTTTTTTCTTCGTCAAAAATACCTTCCCATTCTTCCATGTCATATAGCCATTCAGCTTTTGCGTCATGCATATGCCATAACAATTTTTCAAAGTCAAATTCAGCTTTAATATCTGAATCTTCAGTTAAATCGTCTAAGGTTATGGATTCTTTTAAACTTGTGTTTGCTCCGTCTAAAAATCCAATGAATTCAAGTTCAGTCATATTGTTTTGTTCGGCTAAATCCTTTATTTTACCTTGGATGACAGGATTTTTTGATTGTAAAATACTTTTGTAACATTCAGTTTCTTTTGACATATACTCAGTGAAAAATTCCTGATAATCTTCCTGGGTTTTAATATTTTCCAGGCTTTCAGTCCATTCTTTATATAAGCTCATAATTTCCTCCAATTTTAAACTATATTTATTTTACCACGAAAATCAAAAAGTTCAAGATAAATGCATTAAAAAAACGCTCATTGAGCGTTTTTATTATTGTCTTGCTGTTTTATTTTTCCTTTAACAAATCTCTGATTTCTGTAAGTAGTTCTTCTTGTGTAGGTCCTGCAGGAGTTTCCGGTTCAGGAATAGCTTTTTCTTGTTTCACTAATTTTTCTTTTGATTTGTTTATTAATTTAATAAATAAAAAAATGGATATGGCAACAATTAAGAAATCGACAATATTTTGAATAAAGTTTCCATATAAAATTGCTGCTTCAGCTTTTATTACTGTGTCTCCTTCCATAATTGCTTCGCTCATTACATACTTCAATTCTTTGAAATCCATTCCTGCCATAAAATAACCCAGTATTGGCATTATTAGATCATTCACAACTGATGTTACAATTTTACCGAAAGCACCACCAATTATAACACCGACTGCCAAATCTAGTACATTACCTTTAAATGCAAACTCCTTAAACTCTTTCCACATAAATTTTGTCCTCCGTTTATTAAATATAATCATTCAAAGGGATATCCCTGTTATTGTATCATACCCAATTTTGCTTAATATTAAACAAAATTGGGTATCTTGTTAAATTTTATCCCATTACCTTTATTGTTAGTTTTTATATGAAATTATACCTGCTCCTATACCTATTTCAAAACTGTCATTATAGGTAATATATCTTACACCATTTTCAATTACTGTATTTTCATTTTCACCATTAAAAACAACAAATACATTATTCTTTTGCGATGCTTTTTCAAGAATTTCCTTTAAGATTCTCACTTCTCTTTCATCATGAATATTGTGAATATCCCCATTCATGGACAAGACTAGCACCTTATCTTCAAAATCTATAAGTGATTTAATGTTATTCCACATAGTAGTATTAGCTGCGCTCAATGTTCCGTTTGAAATTATACCTTCATAGTATACTATATTTCCACTTCCCTCTTGGTTATATTTTCCTTGGGAGATAGTCAGTTTATCGGAATAATTTGTGATCTGTGAAACTTTCAAAGGGTCTATAAACTGGGTTTCTGCTATGAGACCAAGTTGTTTGTCTTTAGGTTCATACATTATTCTTAAATTGTCAATATAAATGGTTCCCGTATCTTTTCTTGTTTCATTAATTTCTGCCAGGTAAATATTTTTTAAGCTTATAGGATATGCAATCCCTTCAGGGATTTTTGCTTCAACCCACTTCCATCCTGTCCAGTTTACTTCTTCTTCAAAGTCAATTTTAACCTGAGTGCCGTAGGCATCAGTAATTCTTGTTCTAAGCCAGTGGTTTTTACTGTCTCCATAAACCCACATACCTATAGCTAAGGGTTTGTCTTCTAATTTGATTCCTTGGCCCTCATTGCCAAATTCTACAAAGGCAATACTTTGGTCGGTCATTTTAGTAAAGTCATAATCTAGACGAAGTGATTTTTGGCCTTCCTTTACAAAATTTTCTGTTATTGAAATCATACCAGGTGACTCTTCAGGGTACAAGGTTAATTTCAGGTTATCAAGATTCTCAAAACGATTTAAAGTTTTAAATCTGTATCCTACTTTGACCTGTATATGTTTTATTGCATCTCCAAATGTTAAAGTAACAGCACCTGTATTTGCTATGTCACTGGATGTAAACACACCATTTTCAACCTTTCCAACCCTGTTTCTATAGGAAGATTTTATATACTTCCAGGGAATGTATGCTGAATTACCGTCTTTGTCAATTCCAAGTACAGAGCCTAAATCATATGTATCGTTAAATCCTAAAGTTAATGAGTCTACATCAACTTCAAAGGCAACAGGACTATCTAAGACATTTATTTCAATTTGTCCTTCTGCATTGCCTACATGGGCAGTAATTATTGCTTTTCCAGGCTTTTCAGGTATAAATACATTGTTTACTACTTTGCCTGCACCTAGGGGATATATGCTGAAATCCACATTACCTGAATAATCTATAGGTGTGTAATATTCATTGAAGAATTCTAATTCCAACTGAGTTTCTGTATTGTTAAAAAGAATATTTTGTGATGCTTCTATATCAATTTCACTAACTTTGTCGCTATCAGGATAATTATTAAAAACACCTACACCTGAAGCTATTCTTCTTTCTCTTCCGTCTGAAGGTAGGTTAACTATACTTACATTTGCATTTCTAAAAAAATCAATTCCCATGGTTGTAGATCCGCCACCATCCATGTTAACTGCATTGTAAGCACCTAAATCTATCATTATTTTAGCAAGCTCAGTTTGCTTTGCTCCTACATAATCTCTATGTCTGCCATCAACTGTAACCATAATTATTTCAGTATTGTCCTTGTTAAATCCAATAGCCGTCCTTGGGTGTGTCCCAAGTACCTCTGAGCTTATTTCGTTTTCTTTGCCATCTTTAACTAGGTAATTAAGGGCGCCAAAAGACCAATCAACATCTTCAGGACTAAAGTCTAGCTCTATATCCAAGGTTACAGGGTCGCCTTCTTTAAAGGAAGATAACATCTTTTCCATTGTTGCTGCATTTGAGCTTGCAATTATATATCCATTTTCAGGAATGTATGTCCAGGGCTGATTTTTTCTTACTTCTGCTACATTGCCATCTACAACTACAACTTCGACAATATCCTTTGTTGAATATCCGGGAGATGTCTTATTCCAATCAGATGTAAGAATGATTGGGCCCCAATCTAAGTTGGAAGTTTTATTTAATACAACCACGTTAAATTCCGTAGAATCAGGGGTGTAAAGGGTAATCTTCGGATTCCATAGGGATATATCAATTTCACCATCTGGGAGTCTTGAAACAGTAGGATAGCCATAGCTGGAAGGTAGAGGAGATGTAATTAATTTATTATCCCTGATTAAGGGTCCGTATGAATAAGAGGGATCCCCCATGTAAAAAAAGTCTCCGTTAACTGCAGCAATAGCCCCTGATGTCCTTATCAAGGTAGATAAAGCCGCCCTGTTTGAAAGCCCACTTTCGTGGTTAATTGGTTTTACTTCTGTATGTTCATCACTTATATCTGCTCGAATAACATTTACATTCATCCAGCCTGAGGATGTATATTTTTCTATTCTTTCATATGTAATAGACTTTGAGAGTCTGGTTTCTTCAGATAAGTCATATACTGTGTATAAACTAGATCCGTATGCGGTCGATGAAAGTAAAAT
>CAZTML010000020.1:0-18868 GCA_964614935.1 uncultured Clostridia bacterium
ATACAAAAGTATGTAAAAGTTATGATATGGAGAAAACAATGAAAAATTATGATTATCTAGTAGTAGGGGCGGGGCTTTTTGGTGCTACCTTTGCTTACGAAGCAGCTAACCGTGGTAAGCGGGTTAAAGTGATTGAAAAGCGTAACCACATTGCTGGTAATATCTATACTAAAGAAGTAGACGGTATTCAAGTACATCAATATGGGGCACATATTTTCCATACTTCTAATAAGGAAGTATGGGATTATGTGAACCAGTTCGCGGAGTTTAACCGCTATACAAATAGTCCAGTAGCTAATTACAAAGGACAGATGTATAACCTACCATTCAATATGAATACTTTTAGTCAGATGTGGGGTGTGCGAACTCCTGCTGAAGCAATGGCAAAGATTAACGAACAACGGCAAGAAATGGCTGGTAAAGAACCGCAGAACCTGGAAGAACAAGCCATTTCACTGATTGGCCGCGATATTTATGAAAAACTAATTAAGGGCTATACAGAAAAACAATGGGGACAAAAGGCAACTGAATTACCGGCGTTTATTATCCGTCGGCTACCTGTGCGATTGGTATATGATAATAATTACTTTAATGATACATATCAAGGGATTCCGATCGGCGGCTATACTCAAATTGTCGAAAAAATGCTTGATAGTGATTTAATTGATGTTGAGACTGGGGTAGACTTCTTTGACAAGAAAGATGAATATCTTCAAAGTTACCCGAAGATTGTTTTTACTGGGATGATTGATCAGTTCTTTGACTACCAGCTAGGCGAATTACAATACCGAAGTCTACGGTTTGAGACTGAAGAAAAGAATGTTGGTAATTACCAGGGAAATGCGGTAATTAACTACACTGATGCAGAGACGCCATATACCCGTGTTATTGAACATAAACACTTTGAATTTGGGAAGGGTGATAAGGATAAGACGATCATCACTCGTGAATATCCGGCTGATTGGCATCGTGGGGATGAACCATATTACCCAATCAATAACCAGCGGAATAATGATCTCTACAAACAATATGCTAAGCTAGCTAACGAAAAGGCGGCTAATGTTATTTTTGGTGGTCGTTTAGGCCAATATCGTTACTACAACATGGATCAAGTATTACATGCGGCTTTGACAGCTGTTAATAAGGAGTTTGATTAGTAGCCATGAAGGTTATTAAAAATTATTTGTATAATGTGGTCTATCAGATTCTACTTCTGTTAGTACCCTTAATTACAGTTCCATATATTGCTCGTGTATTAGGACCTGAACTTGTGGGGATTAACTCTTATACAAACAGTTGGATGACCTTCTTCATGCTTGTTGGACAAATGGGAATTGCCCTTTATGGAAACAGGGAAGTGGCCTATCACCGTGATGATCCGATTGATCGGTCAAGAATCTTTTGGGGAATTGAAATGCTTCAGGGAATGACAATTTTAATTGCCCTTGGTGCTTATCTTGCTGCAGTGTTACTGTTTAGTACGACATTCAAGCATTATTTTCTTCTTCAATCATTCTGGATTATTGCTGCTGGGGTGGATGTTTCATGGTACTTTATGGGGATGGAAAACTTTCAACGTATTGTTTTCCGGAATATGGTTGTAAAGTTAGCTTCTGTGGCATTAATTTTTCTAATTGTTAAGGATCATAATGATCTTGGAAAGTACATTGCACTACTAGGTTTGTCAAACTTAGTAGGGAATTTAACTTTATGGCCATACCTTCGTAAGGAAATAAAATGGGTGCCAATTTCAACTTGGCATCCATTTAAGCACTTTTATCCAGCCTTATTGCTCTTCATTCCAACAATTACGACACAAGTTTATTTAGTAGTTAACCGGCTTATGTTAGGACGAATGTCGACGCAAAATCAATTAGGGCAGTTCCAAAATACTGACCAAATTACCAAGGTTGTTTTAGCAGTGGTAACCGCTTCGGGACAAGTTATGCTTCCACATATTGCCAATAAGTTTTCTAAGGGAGACGTTAAGGGAATTCGAGAGAGTTTGTATAATTCTTTTGACTTTATTACTGCAATGGCAGTTCCAATGATGTTTGGAATTATGGCGATTGCTGAACCATTTGCTCCGTGGTTTTTAGGAGCGGAGTTTAATGACGCCGGAAAATTAATGATGATAGAAGCTCCGATTATTTTATTTATTGGTTGGAGTAATGTTACTGGTACCCAGTATTTGATGCCGATTAATAGGACGAGAGAATATACTATTTCTGTAACCATTGGTGCAGTTATTAATATTATTGCTAACTTCCTACTTATTGCAAAGTGGGGAGCAAGTGGTGCAGCTTTAGCAACGGATATTTCAGAACTTGCGGTAACTGTTGTGCAGTTGGTATATATTCGAACCACAATTCAACGTCGTCGGCTGTTTGGTAGTATGTGGAAGTATTTGTTGAGTGGATTGATTATGTTTATAATTGTTTATCGGTTAAGTAATGTTATCCAGATGACAATTGCAAACTTAATTCTTGAAGTAGCTTTGGGAGCAGTTGTTTATATATTTGCACTATTCTTATTTCATGCTCCTATTATCGAACAAGCACAAGAATTTATTAATTCACGTAAAGCTAAGAGAAAGTGATTGTTATGAACCAGGAAAAAATTGCTATATTAATGTCAACTTATAATGGTGAACAGTATTTAGCTGATCAAATTAAATCGATTCAAAAACAAACTAATCACGATTGGCATTTGTATATCCGAGATGATGGATCTAGTGATAAAACAGGTTCAATTATTAGAAGCTTTGTTGAAGACGACCAACGAATAACCTTTATCAATAAGGATAATGTTAGTAACGTTGGGGTTATAAAGTCTTTCATGACTTTGTTAGAAGATACCAATGCTGACTTTTATATGTTTTCTGACCAGGACGATATCTGGAAAGAAGATAAAATACAACGAGCAGTAGACCTAGTGAAACAAGAAGATTATCGAGAACAGCCAATTTGTTTACATACTGAATTACAAGTTGTTGATACCGATTTGCATCCTGTAGAATTGATGAAACGTGGGCGTGTTTGGAATGATTTTCAACACTTCCTTTTTGGTAATTGTGTAACAGGCTGTACGGTAATGATTAATCAAAAGTTAAAAGATAAATTACGATTAAATATGTTAGATATTAGTAAGATAGCAATGCATGATTGGTGGTTTGCAGAAGTGGCATCAGCCTTCGGAAAAGTTATTTACGATCCGACACCATCAATTTTATATCGTCAGCATATTGATAACGTTGTTGGCGGGAGTGATAGTCAAGCTCCTAAGCAACTGGTTAATCGTTTTTTTAACCTTTCAAGAGAACTTGATGGCTTTTTATTAATGACCAAAATGGCAACAGAATTTCAGCGTCTTTATGGCAACGAGCTGAACGGAAGAGATGCTGAGTATTTAATTGCATATTCCAATTTAATCAGGCAAAGTAGTTTTACAAATAACTTAAGGTTAGCTTTAAAACTACCACCAATTCGTTCTCATCTACGTGGAAGGCTATTATTGGATTATTTAATGATTAGTCATCCTAATAAATTTCTCTCCGATTAAAACTACAAAATAGGTGAACAATATGGCGACAGATAAGCCTTTAATTACAATTATTATTCCAATTTATAATGTTGAAAAGTATCTTTCAAAATGTTTGAATTCAGTTATTAAACAAGATTATAAAAATCTTGAAATACTATTAATAGATGATGGTTCAACTGATTCATCAGGGAAGATTGCTGATGAGTATGGTACACGGGATAAACGTATCAAGGTTATCCACAAAGAAAATGGTGGCCTTTCGGATGCTCGTAATTACGGACTGAAATTAATGACTGGTGATTATGTTACATTTATTGATTCGGATGATTATGTTACGTCAGATTATGTTTCATTTATGTACAACCTGCTTAAAGAAACAGATTTTACCGCACCATTAGCTATTTGCTCAATAATTAATGTGTATAGTGGGACTGATCGAAAAAAAGATGATGGTAATCAAACTAAAGCAGTATTGAGTGGTAAAACATGTATTGAGATGATGTGTTACCATGATTTAGTTGATACTTGTGCTTACGCAAAATTAGGTAGAAAAGAATTATATACAGATGATTTCTTTCCGAAAGATAAATTGTTTGAAGATATTGGTTCAACTTACAAGCTCTTTTTGCAATGTGATAAAGTTGCCTGTGGTTTTAGTGGTAAATATTATTACGTTATTCGCCCTAATTCAATTGTGCGATCAAACTTTGGTCCTAAAAAATTAGAGTTGTTGGAAATGACAGATAAAATGGCAAAGGATGTTACTGCGAAATATCCTGATCTACAATCTGCTGTTTTACGACGCCAGGTTTATGCTCGGTTTAGCACTTTAAATCAAACCCTCCATAGTGAGGATGTAAAAGAAGTGCAGAAGCAATTAGTTGAATATATTAAACTAAACAAAAAGGCAATACTAAATAAAAAAGCACCTAGACGTGATAAGATTGCTTATTACATGCTGTATTTAGGACTCCCATTCTATCGATTCGCATGGTCACAGTATGAGCAACGCAAAGGAGATAATTGATGAAGACCTCAGTGGTAATGTCAACCTATAATGGCGAAAAATATATAACTGAACAATTGGACTCTCTACGTACTCAATCACAGTCAGCAGATGAGGTAATTATTGCTGATGATTGTTCCACAGATCATACAGTAGAGATAGTAAGACGGTATATTAACCAACATAACTTAAGCGATTGGCAGGTTATAGTTAATCAGCATAATAAGGGTTGGCGACGGAACTTTATGGAAGCAATGTGGAGCGCTTCTGGAGATTTAATTTTTCCATGTGATCAAGATGACATTTGGCGTAATGATAAGATCAAAGTAATGACCCAATTGATGGATAAAAATCCCCAAATAAAACTATTGACTTCTAATTACTGTGAATTTTTTGAAGATGGCAAAGAAAAAATAGATCCGTGGAAAAATGATAAAGAACTAAAACCGGTCCCATTAAAGGATAATTATCTATTAGTAAATTCACCAGGATGTACGTATTGTGTTCGTAAAGAATTGTTGGTACTAAGTAAAAAATATTGGCAGCCTGATTATCCTCACGATGCACTCCTCTGGCGAATGGGGTTAATGAATGGTGGTGTGTACACCTTTACTGACGATCTAATTAAATGGCGAAATCATAAAAAGAGCGCATTTGCTAAAGAAAGTAAAAAGTTAAAGTCAGTTTCTGCGAAGAAAAGTTGGATTAAAATTTCAGCCGACTTTAATAATAAAACGATGCGTGAGTTTATAAAGAAGGATGTTAATAGTAACACGACCCGTCAAGCTAGTATTCTTGATAAGAATAGTTGGTGGTTAGCAAGAAGAAAGCAGTTTTATGATACCGGTAACCCGATCAAGGGTATACAGTTACTGAAATATATCAAGTGTTATCCACGACTTCGCCAATATTTAGGTGATTGGTACTTAATATATCTAAAAAAGTAAAGGAATGTAGAGAATGAATATAAAAAAGTTACAATCTGTGACTATTTCAGGAAAGAATATATATTACTTTGCTTTTTTGTATTATTATATTCTTTCATTTTTACGTTTTACGACATTTGCACCAACTATTTCAGCAAACTGGATGATTAGGCTGTCATACCTTGCTGTAGTATTACTATTAATTAAAATTTATGTTTTTGATAAACAAACAATAAAATCTTTTACTATAAATACGTTTATTATCTTATTATCATTAATTAGTTGGCGCCATGCTCATGCTGTTGATGTATTGGCATATACTTTATTTATTCTTGGTGCTAAGAATATTAATTTTAGAGTGATTATAAATTGGTTTTTCAAGTTAGGAGTAATTATGTTAATACTAACAATGATTTATTCACAGCTTGGAATTATTAAGGATCTCATTTATGTAAGAAATCATACTTTGCGCCATGCTATGGGAATCGTTTATCCAACTGATTTAGCAGCTCATATTTTTTATTTAATATTGGCTTATTTTTATTTATATTTTGAAAAAATTACTTGGCGTTCATATGTTGGAATAGTATTTGTAGCTGGCTTAACTTATTTTTTAACCCAAGCAAGGTTGGATGTTTTACTAAGTCTATTAGCTATTCCTGTTATCTTTGTAGCAAAACAGGCATATTCTGGCAAGAAAGTTTATTCAAATATTGCCTCATTTTATTGGATTGTCACTCCAATCCTAGCATATATAACAGTTATTGCATCCATTTTTTATAATGCTAATAACTCCCTGTTTCGATTTACTAATGAGGCATTCTCTAAACGACTTGAAATCTCACATTTAGCGATTGAAAAATATAATGTAACTCTATTTGGAAAACACGTATTAGAGCATGGTTTTGGAAGTAGCCAGGGAATTAAGCATTTCTACCAAAGCGGAATGAGTGGAAACTATTTTTTTATTGATTCATCATTTATTCGGCTTGCAATAATCTATGGACTAGTGATAGGAATTTTTGTTATTATTGTAATGTTATTGATTGGGATGCGTTCAATTTCAACAAGAGGTTTTTGTCTAGCAGCAATTGTTCTTTTATTAGGAATAAGTTGCATGATAGAGCAACATTTATTAGATATATCTTATAATCCATTTTTAATTGCATTATTGGCAGATAATGCCTACTATTATGGGATTAATAAAAATGCGGAGGGTTAAAATTGAAAAGTTATAAGCTAGAAGATATAAGTTCAGCTTTTTGGAAAGGGCTAATTTTAACGGTCGTTTTGGCTGTTATTGGTGGAGTCGGAATGTTTATGGTAGCTAGACACCGTCAAAGTACTACTTATACTGCTGAGCGTTCTGTTATTATTTCGCATCGTATCAGCGAGGAACAATTGAATAAGGAAAATACTCAAGATTCAATTGTTAATACTGACTTAAACATGATGCCAACTTATACTGATGTAGTTCAGGATGAGCAGGTAGCGCGTGCTGCTAAGAAATATCTACCTAAAAAAATAAGTGAGGAATACTCGGCTAATGAAATTAGTCATGACGTTAACGCTGTTTCTCACCCTCAATCTTTGGTTATGAAAATTAGTGTAAAAGCAGATAGTAAAGAGAATGCTGTTGCATTAGTAAATGCTGTTGCTAAAGGATTAAAAAAAGAACTACCTCATTTACAGCCAGGTGCTGGAGAAGTTAAGTTATTAGCAAAGGCTAACACAAATAATGTCGATTCTAATACTAGTCCAAATAAGAAAAAGTTTATTGCTATGGGACTAGCATTGGGTGGACTTTTAGGCATTGTTATTTCTTTTGTCGTTATTACTTGGAAAAAATATGTTGTAAAATGATAATTATTTAAGGAGGATTTTAGCTTTAGTATATGTCAAACTAAAAGCTAAAATCCTTTTATTTTAATATTATGGAGAATTAAGAATATGACTATGTATGTAATTACTCATAAACATTTTAACTATAAAAGTTTACCTAATGGTTATGTACCGCTTCTTGTAGGGGCAAATAAAAATGCTAATCCAGATAATTTTATAACAGATAATACAGGGGATGATATCTCTGATAAGAATATATCTTATTGTGAAGAAACTGGTTTGTATTGGATTATAAAAAACACTACTGATAAAAATATAGGGATTTCTCATTATCGAAGATATTTTGCTAATTTTAAAAATCGAAAATCAATGCTCCTATCTGTCTTACTTAAAGGAAAAGTAAAACCAATTTCTACCGAAGCTTTGGATAACTTCTTAAAGAGTGGATATACTTGGATTGTTTCGGAACAAGAAGCAGGTGGACCGGGAAGTATTTGGAGCCAATTTGAGTTGAACCATAATATTAATGATTTAAAAATTACTGAAAAGGTGATTTCTAACTTATATCCTGAATATTTATTTGATTTTAAGCAGGTAATAAAACAATCTCAGACCGGCTCTTTTTACAATATGTTTTATACGTCAAGAGAAGAAGCTGAAGCTTATAGTGAATGGCTTTTCAATATCTTATTTGAAGTTGAAAAGCAGACAGATATTACAAATTATGATTCATATCAAAAACGATTATATGGATTTTTAGCTGAAAGACTTATGAATGTGTGGCTACACCATAGGAAAGCCAGAATTAAGTATCTACCAGTCTTTGATTTAAGTAAGATGAATAGAGAATATGCTTGGAAGAAAATTAAGGGGCATATAAATTAGCGTACATAAGAAAATTAAGGGGAATAAGATGCCAAAACTTAAGTATTTTAGAAAATATATACTGATAATTATGAGTGCGATACCTATTTATATATTGTTTAGTCAGATAACAATATTTGGAGACGATGCCTATAATAAAGCAAATGTAAAGGGGGGGATACTAGACCTTCTTTTGTACGTTTGGCATCAATATTTTACATGGAGCTCGAGGATAATAGTAAACTTTGTCATGTATTTTACAGAAAATCAAAGTGTTTTATTTTTCGCTATTGTGACTAGCTTACTATTTATTTTGCTTATTGTTAGTTTATCTAGGATATTTAATAGTGAAAATAAAATATTAATAGATATTGTTATTATTTTATGTATGTATGGCATTCCGTTTACTTCATTAGTAACTGCAAGCTGGATTGCTACCACCACTACATACCTTTGGCCGGCTATATTAGCTACATATGCAATGACTTCTATTTTTGTAAAGAAAGATAATTATGTGACAAAATATAGGCTACCCTTTTTAGTATTTGCCACTTTATATGCAGCAAATAATGAACAGATATTGATAGTATTATTTATTGTTTTCTCTGTCGAAATATTACATCAAAGATTTTCAATTAGTTTAAAAGGGATATGTATGTATTTACAGGGATTAATGATTTTATTGAATGCAATTTTAATTGTGTTATGTCCTGGAAATAAGGTTAGGAATACTGCTGATATTAAAAGATACTTTCCAGATTTTTCATCATTATCGATATTTAATAAGGTAGATATGGGAATAATGAGTACAGGTCAACATTTTATATACGGATTTAATATCAGCATAATTTTATTATTTATTGCGCTAAGTTTATATTATTTTTATTCAGTAAAGAGCAGTTTTAGAATAAAGCATTTAATTGTAAGTATTAGTGGATTGACTCTAATTATTGCTTCAAGTATTGCTTTTTTTATGTCCTATCATTTAGGAAAGTTTAAAAGATTATTTTTCTTTCCGAGAGAAGGTCTATTGAGAAGTTCCCAACCGGTTCAATTTGTTTTAATTTTGACATTGCTTAATTTTATAATTCTTGCACTTATATTGTATAGTATGTCTATGTACAAGAATCGGACAAAGAATCGGATAGTTTATGAGCTCTTTTTTGCAGGGTTATTATCTAGGTTAGCCGTTTGTACCTCGGCAACCCAATACGCATCTGCTTCGAGGACTTTCTTTTCTTTTGAATTTGTTCTATTAATAATAGCATTAACTGTTTTTATAAGAATGTTAAAACAGAATTCAGGAGTAATGTCAAAAATATCAAGCTTATCTGTATTAATAGTAATGGCTGTTAGTAATTTGTTTGTATTTTCTTTGATACTTAATCCTACAAATCATTTTGTTTCGGATTTTCTGTTTTTATGGTTAGGTATTTTTTATGTATAAGAGTTAATTAAGTTGTTAATATTGTATGACAAGTATAAGGGAGAAAATATTTATGGTAAAAAAAAGGTTAGTTTGGGTAGATATAGCAAAAGCAATAGCTATTATTTGTATGATTGTGGGACATGAAGTAACGAATAATACACTAAGAGTTTTTATTTTTTCGTTTCACATGCCATTGTTTTTTATTTTATCTGGCTATACTTCAGGTTATGTTGATACTTGGATAAAGTTTGGTAATAAGACAAAAAAACAATTTGTTAAAGTATGGTTGCTAGCTGTGCTAATGGTTATATTACTTGGATTAGAAAATTTATTGGTTGGAACTTTTTCGCTGACTAAGATGATAGAAGCAGATGCTCAGGGGATCTTTTGGGGATCTAATATGCCATGGATGAAGGTTCAAACGGTTGCTATTATGTGGTTCTTATTTGTCTTTTTCTGGGCAAAAATTTTATTTAATGGATTACAAGTGGTTTTTCAAAACAAGTATAATGGAGCAATATTAGGGATATTAGCGTATTTTGCTTTTGTTATTTCTCAAAAGCAATGGCTGCCACAGGCATTTGATATTGTACCAATCGCAGCACTTTTTATGTGGGTAGGATCTTTTATTAAGAATTTTGAGAAGAATACAACTTCAAGCAACAGCATAGCATTATCTGTATTATTTGTAATTATATTTTGTTACTGGATTTTGTGTGTTCAAAATGGAGTAACCATAGAAATGGCGACTAGGCAGTACCCTCTTTTTATAGTTTCTATTTTGGAGGCTATTGCAGGGACAATTATGGTATGTTGGATATCAAAAGGATTGGCGCAAAAAAGTTTTTTAGTAAAGTCATTTCAACTAATAGGTCAACATACGCTTGCTATCATGAGTATTCATCAGTTAGATTTTTATTGGATTAATTGGGAAAATTATTTTAACTCATGGGAATTGGCTGCAATATCAAGATTGATTGTAGATTTAGTTTTGTTATTTATATGGTTACGACTATGTTCTTATGTAAGAAGTTTAAAATCTAGGTAATGAATAATTATGGAAAATAAACAAAAAACTAAAAATGTAAGTAATTGGATGATATCGGTAATAAGTTTTATTTCGGTTTTTATATTATTGTTAATATTTATGCTTTTAAACGGGATAGCTCCGTTTGGAAATAAAACATTTACTGGTATGGATGCTAATATCCAGTATGCCGATTTGTTTAGTTACTATCAGAACGTCTTGATGGGAAAAGATTCTTTCATGTTTTCTTTATCAAACTTATTAGGTGATAGTGGCATTTCTATATTTGGATATTACCTAGCTTCTCCGCTAAATCTATTAGTCTTACTTTTTAATAAGCAATCAATAGGTACGTCTTATTTTGATTTATTGTTTGCATTAAAAATTAGTTTAGCAGCTGCTTTTTTTAGTATTTTTTGTTCTAGCTGGCTAAAGGATAAAGATAATAAATACTTTAACTTTATATTTTCAATTTGTTTTGCGTTTATGCAATATAATGCAAGTCAAGCATCAAATATAATCTGGCTCGATGGTGTATATATGTTGCCATTGATTCTTTTAGGAACCCATAAAGGTGTGAGTCAAAATAAGTGGTTGCTTTTTTCAATTACTATTGCATGTTCAATAATCTTTAATTGGTATACAGGACTGATTAACTGTTTATTTTCACTTATATGGGTATTATTTGAAGTGTTTTATACCAGGAGAAAGTTTCTGCCATCTTTTATAAATTATGTTATAGCTGCTATTGGTGGCGCATTAATAAGTGGAATAATATTTTATCCTGTATATAAATCAATGCAGGCAAGTAGTAGAAATGGGCTTGACTGGAATCAGTTTGGCATCGGACTAAATGGTAACCCAGTAAATTCTATTTCAAATTATGCTATAGGTGCGGTAAGTAGTCAGGGGAAAGTATCGCTTTATTGTGGAATGTTAGTCTTAGTGTTTATCATAGCTTTCTTTTTGAGCAAACAGATATTAACTAGGACTAAGGTTATTTTTGGATGTTTAATCTTTATAACTCTAATGCTGTTTTACTTTGAACCATTTGTTTTTGCGTTTTCTATTTTTAAGGAAGTAAATAGTTATTGGTATAGATATTCATATTTAGGATGTTTTGTTCTTTTATTTATTGCCCAATATTATGTAAGTAATGTACAAATAAATAATAATGAAAAACAAAAATTAATAATTTCAATGACTTCTATAGTCCTTCTTGATATTTTGCTATTTTCAGTAAAAGGGAATATTGAATATCGGTTTAGTGCTCTCTTCGTAGTATTATATTTAATAATCTTTTTAATATTCTTTGGTTGGAAGTCAAGAAGATTATTAAGGGGACTGGGAATTGTGGTACTATCTATTCTTGTCTTCTCAGAACTACTGATTAATCTAAAAAAGGAATATGAAGTATATTTACCAACAACAATTAATGCAAAGAATTATGCTTTATACGTGAAAAATCAAAATAATCAAATCAATAATATAAAAAGAAAAGATAGTTCACTATATAGAATTTCACAAACAAAAACACGACTTCAAGCAGACGATGAAACTTTAACTGCTAATTATAATGAAGGATTGGCATATGGATTTTATTCTATCGCTGGATATACGTCTAGTCCATCGTCTAGTCAATTAATTGCTTTAAATAAATTTGGTTATCGTACAGAACAGCAACGAATGAGTATAGTAAATACATCAATATTGCCAGTAGATTCAATACTTGGTGTAAAATATATTTTATCGCCATATAAAATAAACGGATTAAATGAAATTGCAAAAAAGGCTTCATTTACCAATAAAAAAGTACTTAAGAATCCCTATGCATTTCCAATAGCATTTACTGGTTCAGCAGTAGAAAAAGTTGGAAGTTACAGAAACACGTTTACTTACCAAAATAGAGTTATCTCTAATTTAGTGGGTAAAGAATTAAAAATTTATGCACCGGTTAAGTGGACTAAAAGTGATAGTAAAATTTATACATTAATGATAGATAATTCTAATCCTGTTTATGGAAACCTTCCGTGGAATCCTCAAAATATGAGGCCAACTACGGTCTTTGCAAATGGCAAAAAAGTAACAGCGTATAGTCAATGGTTATCTCCTAGCGTTTTTAATATCCCAAATGAAGGGAAAAGACAAATAAAAGTCAAAGTACAAGGAGAAGGTTATTCGACTACGCCTGAATTTTATCAGGTAAACTTGCAACAATTAAAAATTGCAAGTGATATTGCAAAGAATAGAGCTGTTAAAATAACAAGGCAAAACAATCGAAGTTATCAATTGTTTTTAAATAAAAATAATGAGAAGTTCCTTTATTTATCTATTCCTAATTCTTCTAACTGGCAAGTATTGAATAATGGAAAGATTTCAAAACATACAGGAGTATATGATGCTTTTATGCAGATACCACTTAAAAAGGGTGTTAATAAGATAACTTTATCATATAAGAATCCTGGAATATTCACTGGTCTTGTGATATTCTTAGTTGGTTGTATTATAGTTGTGTTGCAACGCTATAATCTCTCAAAGTGAAAGCCAAAATATGATTTTATAATAAACATTATTTTGATATTTTGTTTAGGGGAAATTAATATATAGAGAAAAGTTTTTTAGGGAGAGATAAATGTTTAGGCTAAATTTATTTAAAAAGGATAATACTGCGTTAATAATATTTTCGTTTTTTATATTAAGCTTTTTTTATGTTTTCTTTTATATGAAAAATGGGGTAATATTGGTTGGCAGTGATAGGATGTTTCATCTTGAACGGATGGAAGAAGCATACCAAACGTTACTAAATGGACATTTAATTTCTTATATATCAACTTATAGCTTTGCGAGAGTAGGGCAAGCGATAAACATATTTTATCCGTCGTTGAATTTAGTTATTTTTGCTCTCATCCATTTATTTATAAAAAGTAATATTCTCTCCCTTTTATATGTATATATATCTTGAACAGTGGATAGGACTTACTATTGCCTATTATAGTGGAAGGGTTATTTTAAGAAGTACTAAATCTGCCTATTTATTTGCTTTAACACTGCGTTTTTCAACATACGTACTTTATAATGATTTTGCGCGTTGTGATATTGGAGAGAGTTGGGCACTACTTTTTGTTCCGATGGTATTTGCAGGATTTTACCTTCTGCTAAAAGAAAATAGTATGAGGGGAAGTTTAATTCTAGCATTAGGATTAATTTTGGAGCTTTACTGTCATATTTTAACGACATTGCTTACTGTAGTATTCATAATGGTTTGTTATATTTGTTATTATCTTTTTATTAAAAAGAATATAAGAACAATTTTCTTGTTATTTAATGCAGGTATAATCTTTATTTTGGGTAGTCTTTGTATTACTGTTCCCATTATTAGTATGATGGCATCTGTAAAAATTAATAAGCCAAATATAAATACATTAGATGCTTATAATTTAACATTCTCTGGACTAATTAGTAATTCAATAAATAACAATTTAGAAATGGATAGTCCGAATATAGGATTAATATTAGTAATTACTTTAATTTTAGGATTTATTGGCTATCAAAAAAGAAGTAAATTAATGAGACATATTTATTTACTAAGTGTTATTTTAACAATAATGACAGTAAACCTTTTTCCATGGTCCATTTTTAGCAAAACTCCCGTATCAATTATTCAATTCCCATGGCGCTTATTTATTATAATTATTGTTTTACTTTCCTTGTACTTTGCAGATTTTGCAGGTAAAAACTTTAGCTTTGGGCAATGTATTATTTTTACGACTTTGATATTAGCAATAACAATTAGCTCGCAAATGCGTTTTAATCTAGCACAGAATGCCCACTACCAAACATTGCAAACTCAAAAAGAGGCAATTAACGGTTGGGGATACTTATTAGACGATAAGGCTACTTTTAAAATAAAATCTAGAAACTTGATTAGTTCGTTATCAAGTAGAAGTCTTGACTATTTACCGGAAAAAGCGATAAAGAATAATGAGAATATTTTTGAACATAAAGTCTTAATTGACTCTAAGAAAATAGATTTAAAAAACAACCAGATTATTTCTGGATATCAAAATATTTCATATAATTTATCGGAGTTATCTAATGGAAGGAAAATTCAATTACCATTTCTTGCATATTCAAAGAATTATTATAGAGTATATAGAAATAATAAACAGGTTCCATTCACTTTATCATCTAGTTCAACAATTCAAATATCAAAAGTAAAAAATTCAAAGAATACTTTGATAAAAGTTCAGTTTATTACGCCAATTTTATGGAAAATAGCTAACATAATATCTTTTGTTGTGTTACTTCTTTTATTAGTCGTCTTAATTATGTCTGTAAAATTGAATAGTAAATTCAGGAAAGGGAGTATGGTAAATTGAAAAGTATAAAAAATTAATAGGGCAGGGGGGCTTCTAGCATACCTGTTAATAATTTTCTTTATGATATTTACATGGAGTTATAAAACACCATATATGAACGATGACCTATACTTTGCTAACGCACAGTGGAATTCATTACTCAAACTTGGAATTAGCGATTATTTTGGGAGTAATGGTAGATTTTTCGGGCAAACTTTTACAAGAATAATTTTGTCAAAAGGAATTTTATTTTCAAGCTTATGTACTGCTATTCTCTTTGTGACACTATTAGTAATTCTATTTTACTTATCTAAATCTATTTATAAAAAGAACATTTACCCGATTAGAATATTAGTAGTTTCTGTGTTTGTCTTTTACTTCACACCTGCTTTTGGAAGCGTCATTATTTGGCGGTCTGGAGTTGGCAACTATCTGGCAACATCAGTATTTGAGCTTCTATTTTTACTAGTTATATGTATGGATACTAAAATTAACATTTTACATTATATATTGGTGATAATTCTTGGATTTGTTGCTGGTTTAGGAAATGAAAATACATCAGGCGCTATTATATTAATATGTATCCTTTTGATGATTAAAGAATATATTCAAAAGAAGAAAATATCGATATCATTGATAATAGGAACGATTAGTTCAGTTATTGGATTTATGTTGTTACTTTTTTCACCAGGGAGCCAAATTCGTTTAAAATTAACGGTACCTACATATTCAGAAATGAGTATGTATCAAAAAGTATATAGAGGATTAACAATGTTTGTAGGTTTTATGACTGATGATTTTCCTTTATTATTAGTATTTTTTGCAATTGTTATTGTAGTCGTTGTGACATCTATAATCTATTGGAGAAACAGAGAAAATTTTTGAAATGGCCTAATTTTTATTATTGGAGGTACAGCTGCAACACTAGTAGTGATTATTTCACCAGTAGGGGCAGACACTGGTCGAACCTATCTAGGACCTTTCTTACTATTGTTGGTGGGAACAGTATTACTTATTCCAATAGATTTAAGAGCAGAAAAGGGAATGAGATGTATTTACATTAGTGTAGTTTTGGTTCTAACTATGTTATGTTTCTTTCAAGTTGTAAATGGTGTAAAGCAGTCTAAAAACTTTAATGATCAATTAAAGGCAAGGCATTCTTATATTGAAAAAGGTAAAGATAAAGTAGTCAAAGTTAATCCAATAGTATATGACAATAATAATTATTCTTTATCTTCATCGTATTCTGAATTAACTTCTTCGGAAAATGTGCAAGAATTCCCTAATAATTGTTATGAAGTATATTTTAGAAAAAATGTTAGCCTTAAAAACTAGATATATGATAAGAAAATTTATCAAAAGTTAGATAGTTTGTTTATCTGATGTATTTAAAGATTACAAGTAACCCACTTAAAACTTACTTGTAATCTTTTTGTAATTTAAGAGTGGTACACTAAAGAGCGATTAAATAAAAGGGAAGGTATATTTAAAATCATGGCAAGTGATAGTAATTCAAAAAATAACCAGTTTCGTGTTGTATTACCAGTAATTTTTACGTTCGGTGCATCTTTAATCTTTTTCCAAGGAAATGCTCAGGCTGCAGATGGTAATGTTACTGCTAATACTTCTGTAACTACTACACAAACCAACAATGGTCAACAAACTAGTGATCAGAGCACTAATGTTGTGTTGACTTCTCAAGCTGTTCAGACTCATGCCACTGAACAAGCAACTACTAATACGGATCCAAGCAAAGGAGCAGTTGACATTAGTAGTAGTGCTGCTCAAACTGCTGCTAATGCACCAGCAGTTAATAGTCAGCCTAATGTATCAACTACTCAGGTAAGTAATACACAAGCTGATGCCCACGCTACGTCTTCAACTAGTGTTAGCGGTACTGGTAACATTAATACCTCAGGACTTTCTACTCGCAATGTACAATTTTTGGAAAGTATTCATCAAGGTGCAGTAGATGGTTGGAAGCAGTATGGGGTATTACCATCATTAACTGGTGCTCAGGCAATTATTGAAAGTGGTTGGGGCCAATCAGCTTTGGCCACTCAAGGACATAACCTATTTGGTATTAAAGGTTCCTATAATGGTCAATCAGTAACGATGCCTACATATGAATACTACGGTGGTCGTTATGTTCAGATTAACGATGCCTTCCGTGCTTACCCATCAAACTATGAGAGTATTGTTGACCATGGGCGATTTTTAAAGCAAAATAGCCGTTACAGTAATTTAATTGGACAGAAGGACTACCAAACAGTTACTCGTTTAATTCGTCAAGATGGGTATGCTACAGATCCTAGCTACACCAATACTTTGAATCGTGTTATTCAACAATATAACTTAACTGCTTGGGATCAAGAAGCCTTCAATGAGAATGTTAACAATGGACATATTGATAATATTTCTGTTCAGGGAAATAATCTTCAAGTTACTGGTTGGCATGCTTCAAGTAATTATGAACAAGGAATGCACCATTTTATTATCTTACTTGATGCCAATACTAAACAAGAATTATATCGTCAAGAAGTAAATGGAGTTTATCGCCAAGACGTTCAAAATGTTTATCCTAATACCAAAATTTCTGGTTGGGGTGGTTTTAGCTTAACAGTACCAAATTTTGCAAACTTTGCTGGTAAGTCAATCCAAGTTGTTTCTCGTTATACTAAGAATACAAATGGTGAATCAAACGGCGGTGAAGATGTTTGGTTTAATCCAGTTAACTTAAACACTAACGCTGCCTACCTTGATAACTTTAATATCAACGCTGCTACTAATACTCTTGATATTAGTGGTTGGCACGCAACTGACCAATCAGCAGGTAAAGACCATCACTTTATTATCTTATTTGATGCAAGTAAAAACCGCGAATTGGGCCGTTATGAGGTGAACTCAACGATTCGGAATGATGTTGCTAAAGTTTACAACGTTTATAATGCTGGTAAGTCAGGATTTAACCTTCAAGTAAACCTTAGTCCTGCTTTGATCGGTGATAATATCCAAGTAATTTCTCGTTACAGCAATTCTTCAAATGGTGAAGGAAGCTATGTAGATTACTGGTTTGCGCCTAAGACTTTTACTGCTAACCAATCATATTTAGATAAGGTTGAATTTTCTAACAATCAAGTCCATGTAAGTGGTTGGCAAGCAACTGATAATAGTGTTAAGCAACAAAACCATTTTGTAATTCTTTACGATGCAACAACTTATCGTGAAATTGCCCGTCAACGGGTTAATAATGTTGCTCGTCCAGATGTTCAACGTGCTTATTCGAATATTGCAAATTCTGGTCAATCAGGATTTGATGTTACCTTTAACTTCAATAAAGCTGCTTATGCTGGACACAAAATTCAAGTAATTTCTCGTTACAGTGATGCTACTAGTGGTGAAGGTAATCGAACAGACGCTTGGTTTAACTCAGTAACAGTTCCAACTAATAATCAAGGCTTCCTTGATAGTTTTGTTGTTAACAATGGTCAAGTAACTGTATCTGGTTGGCAAGCAGCAGATCAAAGTTACAATCAGAAGAACCACTTTGTAATTCTTTACGATGCAACAACTCACCGTGAAATTGCTCGTCAACGGGTTAATAATGTTGCTCGCCCAGATGTTCAAAAGGCATATCCTACTATTTATAATTCTGGTCAATCAGGATTTAAGGCAAGCTTCAAATTAAGTAATAACTTAGTTGGCCATGACATTCGAGTAATCTCTCGCTACAGTGATGCTGCTAGCGGAGAAGGTAACCGAACTGATTTCGGGTATACACTTTCTGGTATGGCTCTTCGTCAAGAAGTACTGATGAGAAAATAAAATAATTTTACTAAGCAGCTTGTGCCTGGACTTTGGCATGAGCTGTTT
>CAZTML010000021.1:0-17843 GCA_964614935.1 uncultured Clostridia bacterium
TGTAGGATTTTTTTACTTTGGCTACTTCTTCAGGAGTTCCCTCTGCTACGATTGTCCCTCCACCGTCGCCACCTTCAGGTCCTAAATCTATGATGTAGTCTGCAGTTTTTATAACGTCTAAATTATGTTCAATTACAACAACTGAATTACCTGCTTCTACAAGTCTGTCTAAAACCTCAGTAAGCATATGAATATCTGCCACATGAAGTCCTGTTGTAGGCTCATCTAGAATATATATAGTTTTTCCTGTACCCCTCTTGCTTAGTTCAAAAGCTAGCTTTACACGTTGAGCTTCTCCACCCGACAATTCCGGAGATGGCTGACCTAATTTCAAATATCCCAGCCCAACATCCTTTAAAGTGGTTATTTTATTGTGAATTTTGGGTATATTTTCAAAAAATTCTACAGCTTCATCTATAGTCATATCCAAGACATCTGCAATGTTTTTGCCCTTATATTTAACTTCCAAGGTTTCTCTGTTATATCTTTTTCCCTTGCACACATCACAAGGAACATAGACATCAGGTAGGAAATGCATTTCTATTTTTAATATACCATCTCCACGACAGGCTTCACACCTACCACCCTTAACGTTAAAGCTAAATCTACCCTTTTTATAGCCTCTTTCCTTTGCTTCAAGAGTCATTGCATAAACATCCCTAATGTAATCAAATACACCTGTGTAGGTAGCGGGATTAGACCTTGGTGTTCTTCCGATTGGAGACTGGTCTATGGTAATTATTTTATCTACATTTTCAATACCCAGCATTTCATCAAACTTACCGGGACGGTTAGTATTTCTTTGTAACTTTTGATGTAGACCCTTTGATAATATTTCGTTTATTAAGGAACTTTTGCCGGATCCTGAAACTCCAGTTACACAACACATTAGACCCAAGGGGATTTTCACATCTAAGTTTTTTAGGTTATTTTCTTTAGCACCTTTAATTTCAATAAATTTCTCAGGTTTTCTTCTTGATACAGGAACTTCTATTTTCTTCTTTCCGCTTAAATATTGTCCTGTAATTGACTTTGGATTATTTTTGATTTCTTCAATTGTTCCAAATCCGATAACCTCTCCACCATTTATACCTGCTCCGGGCCCTATATCCAAAATGTAATCTGCACTTTCCATTGTTTCTTCATCGTGCTCAACTACTATGAGGGTGTTCCCTAAATCCGTTAAATTACGGAGGGTTTTAATAAGCATGGAATTATCCCTTTGATGAAGTCCGATGCTTGGCTCATCCAATACATAAAGAACTCCTACGAGACTAGACCCTATTTGAGTCGCTAACCTTATACGCTGAGCTTCCCCTCCTGACAAGGTTCCTGCATTTCTCTCCAAGGTAAGGTAAGAAAGCCCTACATCAGATAAGAATTGTATCCTATCTACAATTTCTTTAATTATCTGACCACCTATTATTTTATTCATAGGACTTAACTCTAAATTCTCAAAGAACTTTAAGCTTTTTACCACTGATAATTTAGTAACTTCATATATATTTTTATTGTCTATTTTTACTGCCAAGCTTACAGGATTTAGTCTTGCCCCCTTACAGGATGGGCAAGGACTTTCATACATGTAATCTCCTATCCACTCCCTCATTTCGGGCGATTTTGTTTCGTTGTATCTTCTCTGAAGGTTGTTTACTACTCCTTCAAATTCCCTTACATATTCTCTTGGACCCTGGAACTTGCTTACAAAATTTATTTTTATCTCTCTTCCATTAGTACCATAGAGAATTTCATCTATTAATTCTTTAGGAGCTTGAGAAAGGGGCTTGCTTATATCAAAATTATGATATTGGGCCAATCCGGCAAACATCTGATAATAATATCCATCTTCCTCTGCACCAAAAGGTACTATTGCTCTTTCACCAATCGTCTTTGAATAATCAGGAATTACTAAATCAACATCTATTTCTCTTTTAACTCCCAAGCCGTTACATGTCTCACAAGCCCCTATGGGGTTGTTAAAAGAAAACATCCTTGGAGAAATTTCTCCAAAGCCTATGTTACAATCAGTACATGCAAATTTTGTGGACATTAAAAGTTCTTCCTGACCCATTACGTCAATTAAAACCATCCCTCCGGATAATCCCAAGGCCGTTTCTACAGAGTCTACAAGTCTTTTTTGTATACCATCCTTTATAATAAGCCTGTCTATAACAACAGCTATAGAGTGTTTTTTGTTTTTATCTAAGACTATGTTATCTTCTAACTCATAAAGTTCTCCGTCTACCCTAACTCTAACATAGCCTTCCTTTTTTATATCTTCCAGTAACTTCTTATGAGTTCCTTTGGCTCCCCTTACCATTGGAGCTAATATTTGAATTCTTGTTCTATCTTCGTATTCCAAAACTTTGTCTGTTATCTGATCTACTGTCTGAGTTGCTATAGGTTTCCCGCATTTTGGACAGTGAGGTATACCAATCCTAGCAAACAATAACCTGTAATAATCATATATTTCTGTAATTGTACCTACAGTTGAACGAGGGTTTCTATTCGTTGATTTTTGGTCTATGGAAATTGCGGGTGATAAACCTTCAATTGATTCAACATCCGGTTTGTCCATCTGTCCCAAAAACATTCTTGCATACGAAGACAAACTTTCAACATAACGTCTTTGTCCTTCTGCATATATTGTATCAAAAGCAAGGGATGTCTTACCTGAACCACTTACTCCCGTAAAAACTATAAATTTATCTCTTGGAAGTTCAACGTTAATGTTTTTCAGGTTGTTTTCTCTTGCTCCCCTAATTACAATTTTGTCCATTATATTTCCTTTCTGTTAGTCATCTTGAGTATAAGGTTCTAATCATTGAATAATTCAATATTATATTTTATTTTTAGTTCCTTTATTTCATCCCTGTAATGTGCTGCTTTTTCAAACTCTAAATTTTCAGCAGCTTTACGCATTTCTTTTTCTAACTCAATAATATATTCAGCTATATCAACATCTTTGCCTTTAGCTTTGTATTCAAATTCTTCCTCTGCTGCTTTTGTCGCTTCTATTACTGCACGAACTCCCTTAACGATAGATTTAGGGGTAATATTGTGGTCTTTATTGTATTTATCTTGAATTTCTCTTCTTCTGTTTGTTTCCTTTATTGCCCTATCCATAGAACCGGTTATTTTGTCTGCATACATTATTACTCTGCCGTCTACATTTCGGGCTGCCCTTCCTACAGTCTGTATGAGGGATGTTTCCGAACGCAAGAATCCTTCCTTATCAGCATCAAGTATTGCCACCAAGGATACTTCTGGCAAGTCTAATCCTTCTCTTAAAAGGTTGATACCCACTAGCACATCAAATTCACCAATACGCAGGTCTCTTAATATTTCCATCCTTTCCAATGTATCTATATCAGAATGTAAATATCTAACCTTAATTCCTGTAGATTTAAAGTAGGCTGTCAAATCTTCAGCCATTTTCTTAGTAAGGGTTGTAACCAATACTCTTTGATTTTTTTCTGTTGATTTTCTTATTTCATTTATTAAATCATCTATTTGATTATCTACGGGCCTCACATATATTGGCGGATCAATAAGGCCTGTAGGACGAATAATCTGTTCAATAACATTTTGAGAATGTTCTGATTCGTAGGGTCCCGGGGTTGCACTTACAAACACAGCCTGATTAATTATATTTTCAAATTCATCAAACTTAAGGGGTCTGTTGTCAAGAGCTGATGGAAGTCTGAAACCATAGTCTACCAGGGTAGTTTTTCTTGCCCTGTCACCATTGTACATACCTCTTACCTGAGGAATTGATACGTGAGACTCATCTATAATCATTAAATAATCCTTTGGAAAATAATCAAGCAAGGTATAGGGTCTTACTCCAGGTTCCAAATTGTTAATATGTCTTGAATAATTCTCAATTCCATTACAATAACCCATTTCTTCGAGCATTTCAATGTCATAGTTTGTTCTTTGCTCCAGTCTTTGCATTTCAAGCAATTTATTGTTACTTTCAAGATACTTAAGTCTTTCTTCAAGTTCGAGCTTTATATTTTCAACTGCTCTATTAACATTTTCTTCTGTAGTTGCATAGTGAGTTGCAGGAAATATTGAAATATGATTCCTTCTACCTAATATTTCTCCCGTAACAGTATTTATTTCTGTTATTCTGTCTATTTCGTCTCCAAAAAACTCTACTCTAATGGCATTTTCAGAAGATGAAGCAGGAAATATTTCTACAGTGTCTCCCCTTACTCTGAATGTCCCCCTAGAAAAATCTATATCATTTCTTTTATATTGAATTTCTACAAGCTTTTTAATTATTTCATCTCTATCTTTATTCATACCAGGTCTCAGAGATATAACAAGATTTTCATAATCCACAGGACTTCCCAGTCCATAAATACATGAAACACTGGCTACAATTATTACGTCCCTTCTTTCGAAAAGAGCTGCAGTAGCAGAGTGTCTCAGCTTATCTATTTCATCATTTATAGATGCATCCTTCTCTATGAAGGTATCTGAACTTGGTACATATGCTTCCGGTTGATAATAATCATAATAACTTACAAAATATTCAACAGCATTTTCAGGAAAAAACTCCTTAAATTCTGAGCATAGCTGAGCTGCCAATGTTTTGTTATGAGCTAAAACAAGGGTTGGTCTTTGAATCTTTTCAATTATATTTGCCATAGTGAATGTTTTTCCGGACCCGGTAACTCCAAGAAGGGTTTGGTACTTATAGTTCTTCTCCAATCCTTGGGCAATCTTTTCAATTGCTCTCGGCTGGTCACCTGTTGGTTTAAATTGAGATATTAATTTAAATTCACTCATGTGGTGCTCCTTTGTTCAAAACGTATGTTCGCTTTATTATATAATTTTTGATCTATATAGTCAACAAAAAACACAAACAAAAAATATATACAATAAAGCTCGACAAGTATGCCGAGCTAAAATTATATTTGAAAACATAAGCTATATTCTCGCAACACCTGTGTCCCTTGCTGCTTGGGCAACTGCCTGGGCAAGAGCAGGTCTTACTCTTTTGTCAAAAGGCGTTGGTATAATGTAATCTTCAGTCAATTCATCATCTGATATTAATTCAGAAAGAGCCTTTGCCGCTGCTAATTTCATTTCTTCATTAATTGTTGATGCCCTTACATCAAATGCGCCTCTGAAAACCCCCGGGAAAGCCAATACATTGTTTATTTGGTTTGGATAATCGCTTCTTCCTGTCCCAACAACTCTCGCTCCTGCCTTTTTTGCTAAATCCGGAGCTATTTCAGGCACAGGATTTGCCAAGGCAAATATTATAGCATCTTTGTTCATAGATTTAATCATTTCTTCAGTAACAATATTTGCTTGAGATACACCTATAAATACGTCCGCATCAACCAAAGAGTCAGCCAGGCTACCTTGTTTTTTATTCTTGTTTGTAACTTGGGCCAACTCTTCTTTAGCCCAGTTCATTCCTTTTTCTCTTCCTTTATAGATTATACCTGAACTGTCAAGAATCAGCATATCCTTAACACCAATATTAAGTATTATATTAGCTATGGCAATACCAGCGGCACCTGAGCCGTTTATTACAACAACTAAGTCCTCCATTTTCTTCTTAGTAATTCTAAGTGCATTAATTAAGGCTGCTAGAACTATTATCGCAGTACCATGCTGGTCATCATGAAATACTGGAATTGATAAACTTTCTTTAAGTCTTCTTTCAATTTCAAAGCATCTAGGGGCTGATATGTCCTCTAAATTTATACCACCAAAAACTGGCTCAATCATTTCAACTATTTTAACTATTTCATCTGGATCCTTTGTTTTTACGCAAATAGGGAATGAATCAACCCCTCCAAATTCTTTAAACAAGACAGACTTACCTTCCATTACTGGAATTGCAGCATAAGGACCTATGTCTCCAAGGCCTAAGACGGCTGTACCGTCTGATACTACTGCTACTATATTTCCTTTGGAAGTATAATCATAAACCTTATTTTCGTCCTTTTGTATTTCCTTGCAGGGTTCAGCAACCCCAGGTGTATATGCAAGGCTTAAGGATGCCTTATCAGTAACTGCCACCTTGCTCATAATATTTAACTTTCCCTGATTATCTTTGTGAAGTTTTAAAGCTTCGTCTCTTAATGACATTCTTCCACCATCCTTCTATATCATGTCTACTAGAAATTTAAACAAACCCTTATTCTATTAATTCTCAATATTTACAATTTTGCTGTTTATAGATTCATTCTTAATTTCTATTATCCCATAGCTTGCATTTCCGTCATTTGGAAATATGGTGCTGCCGGGATTAAAAAACAAGGTATTATCTATAAGCACATTCTTAGCTTTATGGGTATGACCATATAAAACTACATCAGCCTTGTTTTTCTTAGCAAAGGATTTTAGTTTATTTAAGCTTAATTTCACATGATATAAATGTCCATGGGTTATTATAAATTTTTTGCCTTCAATTTCTTGTATTATTGTTGGCTCCATACCAATGACGTTGATATCACAGTTTCCAGGTACATTTAAAACCTTTTCAATAAGTAGTTTTTCTGCAAATTGTTCTGCATCATTATACTTATCGCCGCAATGAATTAAAAGGTCAAAATTACCTTCTTTTTTAATGTCTTCGATTTGACCATCTAAAACAACATTATGGCTATCACTTATGACCAAAATCTTCACTGACTTCCTCCAGTTTGCTTTTTAAATTTATTAGTGCTCTTGCCCTATGACTAATTTTGTTTTTTTCTTCTTCTGTCATTTCTGAAAAAGTCTTATCTGTTCCTTGAACTATAAATAGGGGATCATATCCAAAGCCCCTTTCTCCTCTTGACTGAAAACCTATTTGACCCTTACAAATTCCTTCTGCTATTAATTGGCTTCCATCTTCTAGTATTACGGCTATTACTGTTTCAAAATAAGCTGATCTTTTTTCTAGTGGAAGGTCTTTTAATTTCTCTAAAAGTAATTTGTTATTGTCTGCATATGTGGCATTTTCTCCTGCAAACCTTGAAGAGTAAACTCCAGGCTCTCCATTTAATGCATCTACAAATAAACCTGTGTCGTCAGCAATAACTATTCCCTTTGTAAGCTTATGAAGTTCCTGAGCCTTTTTAAGTGCATTTTCCTGAAGCGTGCTACCATCTTCTACAACATCAAAATCTTCATAGCCTAAATCATTTTTAGATAGAACTTCAAAGGGCATATCCTTCAATATACATTTTATTTCATGAATTTTATGTGCATTTCCTGTAGATAAAATTATTCTTCTATTCATTAGTAATTTCCCCGCTAATTTTTTCACCTAAGACCTTTCTTTGTATTTCATATAAATCTTGACAACCTTTTGTTGCCAAAGATATGAGTTCCAACAATTCATTATGAGAAAATGTTGCTTCTTCTCCTGTGCCTTGAATCTCTATGAATTGCCCCTTGTCTGTCATTACAATATTCATATCAACTTCAGCTTTGGAATCTTCTTCATAGCATAAGTCTAGTATAGTTTCTCCCTTGTAAATCCCAACACTAACAGCTGAAACAAAGGACTTAACAGGAACCTTTTCTACTAACCCTTGGCTTTTTAATTTATGGAAGGCATCTGTCATAGCAACAAAGGCTCCTGTAATGGATGCTGTTCTTGTTCCTCCGTCTGCCTGTATTACATCGCAATCTATCCACAGGGTTCTTTCTCCGAAACCTTCTAAATCAACAACTGACCTTAGGCTTCTTCCGATAAGTCTTTGAATTTCCTGTGACCTACCGTCTATTTTTCCTCTGTTTATATCACGAGACTTTCTTACACCTGTTGAACCAGGTATCATTGAATATTCTGATGTTACCCAGCCTTTTCCACTTCCTTTTAAAAAGGAAGGCACCTTGTCTTCTATCATTGCAGTGCATATTACTTTTGTATTACCCACTTCTATTAATACCGAACCATCAGGATGCAATAAATAATCTCGACTTATTTTAACCTGTCTTAATTCATCATTTAATCTCTTATCTATTCTGCTCATTTATTTTCTCCTTCATATATATGAGACACCTAATATTTTTCTCAATTTTTATTAATATTATATCCTAATTGGTTAGATTTAACAATAAAATATATAAGATATGTACACACACCTATAAGAATGACAGGGATTACGCCCATATTATTTAATGAATTAACAGTAACATTAGATATGTTGCAAACCTCTATAAGTGGATAAATACACAAAAAAAGCTCCACAAGGAGCTTTTATAGCGATAAAGATAGGTTTTCTTCGGGCTGAGCCCTCAAAATGACATCTATTATATTGTTACTTCATCTAACTTTTTCAAATCATATCTATTTATTATATCTACCAACTTAATAGCATACTGGGAATCTGTTGCATAACCACATCTTCTAAGAGCCCATGCTCCTTTTGTGCTGTCAAACATGACTTCTCTAAAAGGTTCATATCTTTCTCTTAAAAGCAATAAGTCCTTATGGTCTTGCCAGCTTTCTTTTTCATTTTTGTAGGCTCTAAATTCTGCATCAATTCTAAAAGCTACACCGTTGTATTCTTCCCATGTGTTAGAAGTTACAGAACCATTTGTTGCCTCACCCTTTATACCGAAAAGATTATAGGAAAACTTACCGTCGTATTTATCTACAGGCACACTTTGTCCCCATCCTGTTTCCAAAATTGCCTGAGAAACTTGTAAGGCTGCAGACATACCTGTTTGTTTTCTAGTATTTACGGCTAATTCAGAAACAAAATCTAAAAACAAATCTTTTTCAACTATAGGTTTAGCCGTATATAAGTCACCTGTATAAATTGTAAACTTAACTTCTTCTGTTTTAATTGTCTTACCACCGTAGGTCGCTTCAGCTCTTAAAGACCAGGAACCTGAATCCCCTGAATCTGGCGTAAAAGCTATACTTCTTTCTTGGCCAACAACCCTTGATTGTCCTGTTTTAGTATTAGTAAGAATATATTTAATGGTATCCAATTTAACATTAGTTTTAACATTTAATTCTGCTGTTGATGTTAAAACTTGGTTGGGTCCAACTCCTTGCAAAAGAAGCTTAGGACTACCAGTTACATTTACTGTTACTTTACTGCTTGTGTAAGTATTTCCAGCTGTATCTTTCACCCTTACATACAAGTCTTTGCTGCCTGCATCTTCAGGTCCAGGGAACCACGAATATGAACCGTAACCTGCCTTATGTAACAAACTTTCAGTGCCTGTTACCCTGTCCACTATATAGTATTCTGTGTCACTTACATTGAAGTTTCTACGTCCTAGCAAGGTTACAGAGCCATCAATTGTTTGTCCTTGTGTAACCCCGCCTAAATAAAGGTATCTATCAACATCTATTCCTATATTTACATAGTCGCCTTCATAGGCATTTCCCTTTGAATCATATGCAATAACTCTCACAGACATCCTGCCGTTGTCTTCCATTACCGGTATCATAGTGAATACTGAGTCTGGATCAACACCGGGAGATAAATAAACAGCACCATTATCAGGATTTATCATTTCATATTTTACATATAAGGCAGAAAAGTTTAAGTCTGCGTTTAAAGGCACTGAACTGGCTGTAATTACCTGACCTTCACTTATGCCTTTTAATTTTATATGGGGATTTATTTTTACAGTAACAGGTATGGAATCCCCTGCTATAAAGTTTCCCTTGGCATCATAAAATGCTGCAACAAGAACCTTAGGTCCCTTATCTTCCATAGCCGGTACCCATTCATAGGTTTTATTTAAGTCCCTCCCTCCGGCAATAACAAAACCCTTTGCTGTATCCCTATCTAAAAGTAAGTATTTAATTTCTACTGCACCTTTAGGCGCTTGGCTTCCAATACTTGTATACAAATCTGTAGTTCCCGTTATAGTTTGTCCTGATTTTACTGATGAAATTTCAAGATCGAAAAAAGGCATAACTTCAGAACTTTCCGATGAATCTACAAGTACACTTCTTTTATCATTGTCCCAATCTATCCCAACGCCTAAAGCATTGCTTATTAAACGAATAGGTACAAAGGTACGATTTTCTCTTATTTGAGGAGCCACATCAAGGATTGCATAAGTTGTTTCGTTATCGTTTGTATATTCAACTAAGTGGCTATCAATTCTAAGAAGTATATGGACATCTTCTTTATATATGTGAACTGCCCTCTCGTCATTATCCCATTCAACTTCAGAATCCAACCCTTCAGCTATTACCCTTAAAGGCACTAATGTTCTGTTATTACTTATATATGGATCTACATCGGATTGGACTTTTTTGCCGTCTATTACTATTTTAATAGGACTTTCTGCAAATACTTCCGAATGTGAAGAATATTGAACCAAAGTAATCGCTAACAACAAGGAAATAAAAATTGGCCATTTAAAATGCTTTAATCTCATAATTCACCTCTTTATTTCTTTTTTTACATTATACCATGAAAACAGACACTATAAACATTAACATTACATTACAATTAAGAAAGGTATGGGGACACACCTTCAACCCCCTGTAAGAAAACTTTGAATTAAGGTCCCCAAAATTTATGAGGTTACTTCCAAAAGAGATACCCCTACCCATAACTTTAAAACATCGGACAATACAAGTTTATTTACTCTCAATTGATACTCTGCATTATTTAACCTTAATATTCTCTTGTCTATAACCTGCACAAGTATATCTACATCCATATTTTTAATTTCCTTGCCTAAGGAGGATGTATATTTTTCTTTTATTGCTTTTTCAATTTCAATATTGTCAATTATATCTATTTGTTCTTTGCTTAAATTAATAAATTCTAGTATGATTGCAATATCTTTTAAGACAATATTTGTATTGTTAATTGACTTTTCCAGCTTGTCAAGCTTTTCATTTTTATCATCAATGGTATGCTCTAAATATACAATTTTCTCATAAAAAGCGTCCATTTTAGAGGCCACTAATAAAGAGAGTCCCAAAGAGCCTGCTAGAGTTCCCCAGAGCAAGCCTGTTATAAAGCATACAAAAAATTTATATCCTGTTCCCCATTTAACCTTGGGTTTAGTCTTGATTGCTTTCATCATTTCCCCCATATTGCACCACACCTTTGAAGTAGTCTGATGAATTCATATCCTAGGTTGGCACCGGTCAAAGAAATCAATATATAAAGTACTTGTCTAAGCAATGTTTTTATTTCACCTTCAAACAAACCTTTATCAATCATTGCAAAGGACGAAAAGGTTCCTCCCAAGGATGCAGCTATGGCCCATATTTTTATGGAAGCTGCTACATCAGTCATGACTTTCAAAGGAGGATTATTGGTTAATATAGCCCCCAAGCCTGAAAACAAGCTAGCACCTATTACCACCCCGAAAGCTATCAGAAAATTTTGTACGATACTAGAATAAAAAGAAGACATCTTATCACCATACTTTCTTTTTATAAAGTATGAATGAAAAATGTCTTATATTCTTAATCTTGCTAACTTTGTGTTATTGCAATAAATCCTTCATCTCGAGGGCAGAGCTCTCGTCATTCTGAACCAGAGGTGAAGAATCTCATTACTTAAAAGATGAGATCCTTCGCTACCGCTCAGGATGACATCTATTACTGTTCTTTTATAAAACCCAACCTATAGGCATCTAAAAGCATTTCTAAATCCTTTATTTGAGTTTTCATAAGTTCACCAGCATCCGTATTTTTAACCCTTTTTCTTTCTACCTCTTTTTCTAAGACCATAGTTGTTGAGTGAATGTCCTTTTCTTCTTCTATGGCCTTCTGGGCTGATTCGAAGGGGTCATGTGAAACCAATAGGAGACCGTAGGAATTATATATGAGGGTATAGCCTGCAATACCTGTGGTTCCTTGATATGCTCTTGAAAAACCCCCATCGATAACTATAAGTTTTCCGTTTGCTTTTATAGGGCTTTCTCCACTCTTGCTCTTGACAGGAACATGACCGTTAATAATGTGAGAACATTCATTATTCAAGCCAAATTCATCGAAAATTCTTCTACACATTTCTTCACTATCTTCTAATTGAAAATAATAGCTTTTCTTTTCTTTATGAGTTTCCTTGTCATCTATGAAATATCTTTCGAAAGTAGTCATTTTATCTTTGCCAAACAAGGGAGAGTCTGCACCTGTCCATAAATACCAAGTAATATCCATGCCGTATTGTTTAGCTTCAGGATTGTTTTTATGAAAATATCCTTCTCTTACCAATGTATCAAGCCTGTCAAAATAAGCCTTGCCACTGTATGACTTACCAGAAGATCCTATTTGTACTTTCTTAAATGTCCCATCTTCATTAACCGGTATACATCCGTGATATAGAAGGTTTGAGTTAAATTTCAAGTACATGCTGCCATTAGACAATAAAAATCTTATATGTTGTTGTAATTTTTCACTGTTTAAAAATGAAGACTTTAATTTTTCAACCAATTCTTTTTCCTCAACATTAAGGGCGTATGGGTTCTTAGGGTCAATGGTTGGAAAGTTTTTGTCGTTTAGTTCATATGTCTTTCCATTTATATTAATTGTTCCTTCATCATAATTTATTTTATCCAATAAGAGCCTGTCTTCCATTCTAAAGTGAGGACACCTCTTAATGATTTCGCCTTCTAACTTAAATTGTATAATGGAAATTGCCTTATGCATTTTGGAAATAAGCCTTAGGTCCTTATCCGAATAAACTATATCACTTTCAACTTTAGGTTTAAACTGTATACACTGGTCGTCACCGTAATAATCCAGTGCAAAGGTTGCTAAGGGCAGGACATTTATTCCATAGCCATCTTCTACAGTGTCTAAGTTAGCATATCTTGCACATATTCTTAATACCGTAGCAATACATGCTTCACTACCTGCGGCTGCACCCATCCACAAGACATCGTGATTACCCCATTGTATATCAACAGTGTGGTAATTCATAATAGTTTCCATTACCTGGTCAGCGCCCGGTCCCCTGTCAAAAATATCCCCTACTATGTGAAGCCTATCTATAACTAATCGTTGAATAAGCTTTGCCATAGCAATTATAAATTCATCAGCCCTGCCTATTCGTATTATTGTATTTATTATTTCACTGTAATACTCTTCCTTATCCTCTTCAGGACCCTTATGCATTAATTCTTCGATTATGTAAGCAAATTCTTTTGGTAATGCCTTTCTTACCTTCATGCGAGTGTATTTAAAAGCTGCCTTCCTGCTTACAACCACAAGCCTGTAAATAGTAATCCTATACCAATCATCTATATTCTCTTCTTCTTTGCGAATTATTTCTAATTTTTGTTCTGGATAATAAATCAGGGTAGCAAGGCTTTTGATTTCCTTATCACTCATTATATCTCCGTAAACCTCAGTGATCTTACGCTTGATATTACCTGAGCCATTTCTAAGCACATGATTAAAGGACTCATATTCACCATGTATGTCAGAAAGAAAATGTTCTGTTCCTTTGGGAAGGTTTAAAATTGCCTGTAGATTTATTATTTCAGTGCATGCCGAAGCAATAGTTGGGTATTGTTTAGATAAAAGCTTTAAATATCTAAGTTCTTCGTCTAACAGTTGAATTGGATCATCATTAGAATAAGTCATGATATTCACTCCTTTAAAATATTTCAATAGGATTTACCTATATTCATTCTATAACAAAAACAGTATAAATACCATTGCTTTTTAAATTTAAATAGGTAAAGCTACAATACCTTTTACATTCTTCTGCATTTTTGGTGTAGATTGGTAAATTATGTAGATAATATTAGAAGTTTTCAATAAATTTATTAGGATCTCTTTTATTCTTCTATTCCTTCAGTTTCATGAATTTCATTAACCTTTTTAGCCTTAAATACAAGAGCGCTGGCTGTAAATTTAAATACTTGGTCTGCTGCCATTGAAAGCCATATAAATGTTACATCTAGCTTGAGAACATATGTAAAAATCAAAGCCATAGGAACTCTTACAATCCATATCCCTATGAATGAAATTATCATGGGTATATTTTTATAACCTGCTGAACGAATAGTTCCGTTTAAAACCTTTGACAAGTTTTGCGGTGTTTGTATAAAGCCCATTACAATCAAGTAATTAATACCAATAGCTTTAATTTCCGGATTATTGGTGAAAAAGCTCATAAAAAGACCTGGAAAAACAATAATTAACATTGATGAAAATAAACTTATAGCAGTAGATATTGTAATTAATTGTTTTGTATATATTTTTAACAAGGGGCCGTCTCTTTTGCCTATTGCATTTGCAGTCATAGAAGTAGCTGCAATTCCTACCCCTACAGCCGGCATTTCCGATAATAATTCTGCTTGCAAACCTAATTGATATGCAGCAAAGGTAACCTCTCCATATGTAAGGATTGCCTTGCTCATTATTATGGCAGAAAACTGCCAAAACATATTTTCAAATGCAGCAGGTATACCTGTAGAATACACAGACTTCAAAACCCCTAAATCCATTGTGAATAAGTCTTTACGCTTAGTAATAATTGTAGAAAATAGTCCGTTTCTTTTATTGTACAAAAGATAAAGCCCCAAAAATGCTCCAACGCCCTGAGATATGAGAAGGGCTATAGCAGCACCAAGCAAGGATAGTTTTGGAAATCCAAACTTTCCAAATATTAAAAGATATCCGATGACAACATTAACAATATTCATTATTATTGCTATATACATTGGTGTCTTAGTATTACCATGAGCTTGAAAAGCACCGGTAACTGCAGACATAATCATAAGAAATGGAGCTGTGAAAATTACTAATTTTAAATATCTTTCAGCATTTATCAATATTTCATTGTTATCTGTAAAAAAACCTAAAATTTCTGATGAATAGGAAAGAAATGCTAAAACCGAAAATATTGCAAGTAAACATCCTGATATAACTGTTTGTTCAAATACTCGCTTAGATTTTTGATAATCGCCCTTACCTCGGGCATGAGCCATTACGACAGTTGATCCGACGCTTATACCCCTAAATAGAGCAAAGAGTACGCCTGTAACCCTTGAACTTACCCCTTGGGCTGATATTAAAGTAGGATCGAGTCTTCCTACCATTGCAGAAGATATGAGCCCTGCAGACATCTGGAATATATTTTCCAGCATAACTGGAATAATAAGAAAAAGTATTTGTTGTCTTATGACATTTGAATCATAGTTTTTTTCTGTCATTTATTTGCCCCTAGCACTTAGTATTTGCTATAATATTCTACATCACAATTAAAAACCTTTCAAGTCAATTGAAAAATATTTTTAATAATAATAGACTGAAGCGAGTGCTTCAGTCTATTTAAATTTCTCTGTCATCCTTATGGTAAGCTAAGGATCTATATTAACCATTCTCCCATGAGAGAACCTATCAAGGATACTGCTATCTTAGCTGTTGAATTATTGTTGTCTATTAAAGGATTAACCTCAACAAACTCAGCACTTACTAATTTTCCTGACAAAGCAATCATTTCTAAGGCAAAGTTACCTTCCCTGTAGGTAAGACCTCCCGGTACCCTTGTTCCTGTTCCTTGAACTTCAGAAGGATCTAAAGAGTCTAAGTCGAAGCTTACATGAATTCCGTCAGTTCCTTCCCCTGCAATTTCTATAGCCTTATCTATAATGGATGGCATCCCGTATCTGTCTACTTCATGCATTGTAAAAACAGTAATTCCCAGTTCCTTAAGAACCTTCCTTTCACCTGCATCCAAATCTCTACATCCAATATAAACGAAATTATCTGCCTTTAGCTTTTTGTCAGGTCCTCCGATTGATGTAAGCATTTCATGACCTAATCCTAAACCTACAGCGACAGGCATTCCGTGAATATTTCCAGTTGGAGATGTTTCTTCAGTATTTATATCTCCATGTGCATCAAACCAAATTACACCTAAATTTTTCTTATGTTGGCTTACACCGGCAATTGTTCCTATTGCAATACTGTGGTCTCCTCCAAGGACTAAAGGAAATCTTCCTTCATCCATAACTCTAGATACCGTATTGCATAGCTCAGTATTTACTCTTGTAACTTCGTCTAAAAATCTAAGTTTAACACCATCTGTCAACGGACTAATAGGTCTGTTGGCTAAGATATCTCCTTCATCATTTACATTATAACCAATTTTCGTAAGTTTTTTTTCAACTCCTGCATACCGAATTGCAGAAGGTCCCAAGCTTACTCCCGGAGTTCCTGCTCCTAGATCTATTGAAACTCCAATAATTGAAATGTTTGGATTCATTGCGGGTTTCATATTTCCTCCTTGTGGCAATTGTATATTTCCTCATTTGTTTAATAATTATTCTATCACTAACAAGGGTCTAGAGTCAAGCCTAGTCTTGGAAAATGTTATTAATGACTTATTGCCTAATAAACATTAAATTAATCTATATCTTTTACATATTGGAGGGAAAACCCCCATAACCTTTGTTAATAAATTTTAGCACTATAGGTATAAAATACGTGTTAAGGTTTTTAGTTAGGTATTAGGATTTCATAAGTATATGAAACTCTTATACAAGACATGTTGCTCTTGAAAGTACATAAAACTTTACTGCACTAAAAAAACCTCCACAATAATTGTTTTTGGAGGTTTTTTCTTTACTTAAAGATCTATTTTATTTAGAATATCTTTAATTTTTCTCATTTCTTCTCTGTTTAATGTTACCCCTTTTCCCATTCTTTCATGTTCAGGTGACCATTCTCTAATGTCAAATTTTGGTTCCCTGTCATTCCAGCTGACCATATTTAGTTCTTTTGTCCAACCCTTTGTCGATTCAGAAAGCACAGCTAATTCTTCAGTTATTTCATATTTAATTTCTGCCACTATAGCATCTCCTTAATTTTCTACTTTATTTTGTTAGGCAAACTCGTCAAGTGTAAGTCAGACTTACTCTTGGCTAATGGCCGGTACAATGCTATTTATTATTTTTTACATAGCTTCTGCTGCTTCAGCTAAAACTTCAGTTGCCTTTGCAGCATTTTCCAGAACAAGCATGTGAGTGCAATTTTCAAAAGGAACAACCTTTGAATTAGGTATATGCGTATTTAAATATTGTGCTGTTTCTTTAGAATACAATGTACTTGCAGCACCATGTGCAATTGTTGTTGGTACTGTCATATTTTTCAATATACCTCTGTAATCATTGTATGCCATAGCAAGCCACATTGAAGTCATTATATGAGGTGTATTTGTTAAGGCTGCTTCCATGGTCGGTGCTATCATCTCATCAGTGAAATATGGAACTGCTCTTCTTAAAAATGGCTCCATAAAATCAGCAAGATTATTATTCATTGTAGTCATGTCATCCAATGCGTTTTGTAAAGTGTATTCTCCATGCCATAGTCCCATTTTCCATTCATCTTCATTTATTAATTTCGGAGTCATATCAAACAATACTATAGCAGCAAGTTTTTCAACACCATAGGTTTTAACATATTCGAATGTTGTTGAAGCACCCATTGACCATCCACCTAGCAAAATGTTGTCAAGGTTTAAATGATCAATCAATTCTCTTAAGTCTACTGCAAAACGATTTAAGGTTAATCCAAATTCAGGTCTGTCAGATTTTCCATGGCCCCTGTGGTCATATGCAACAACTTTATATTTTTTGCTTAATTCTTCTATCTGAGCCTGAAAGCCTGTGCTGTCCATAGACCATCCATGTACCAATACGATTGGTTTTCCTTCACCCTTTACGTCATAAAATAATTTAACACCATCACTTGTTGTAAAAAATGCCATAACTTCCTCCTTTAAATATTTATTAAATTATACCATATTTATGCTCCCTTGTCTAATCCCCTACCATTAATTCGCTCTTGGAGCTGGTCTTGGAAAATGTTATTAATTGACTTATTGCCTAATAAACATTAATATTAATCTATATCTTTTACATATTGG
>CAZTML010000022.1:0-14402 GCA_964614935.1 uncultured Clostridia bacterium
ATAAGTCATATACTGTGTATAAACTAGATCCGTATGCGGTCGATGAAAGTAAAATTACTGCTGCAGCAGAAATGGCCGCTATTCTTTTTAATATCATATTAATCATTCCTTTCTTTTTCTAAATTATATCAGAATATAGACCCGATTACCATTATTTTAAGGATATTGGACTAGTTAAATTATAGCAATTCAGGATTATATTAATATAATACTTAGACGTAATTAAGGCAATATAGTTCCATAAAATAAAATTTATTGTATATTGACAATGAAAAATCTATGTGATAATATAAAAAAAACTCCTTATCAAGAGTGGTGGAGGGACGAGGCCCAATGAAACCCGGCAACCTGATTATTCAAGGTGCTAAATCCCGCGGATATCCGAAAGATGAGACTATTAAAAAGCAATTAGACCTCTTCTTTTGAAGAGGTTTTATTTTTAGAAAGGAAAAGATATGAAAAAATGGTTATTTACATCTGAATCAGTTACAGAAGGTCATCCAGACAAAATGTGCGACCAGATATCAGATGGCATCTTAGATGCAATTATGGCTCAAGATCCAGAAGGAAGAGTTGCATGTGAAACAATTACTAAAACAGGTTTTGTCCTGGTAGCAGGAGAAATAAGCACATCTTGTTATATTGATATTCCCAAAATAGTTAGACAAACAATTGCAGATATAGGTTATGACAATGCAGAATATGGTTTCGACCACAAAACCTGTGCAGTATTTACTTCTATAGAAGAACAATCTCAAGATATTGCAATGGGTGTCAATGAAGCAGATGAGTATAAAAAGGATCAGGAAGATCAAAATGACATGATTGGAGCAGGTGACCAAGGCATGATGTTTGGTTTTGCATGCAATGAAACTCCTGAGCTTATGCCCATGCCTATAGCCTTAGCACACAAACTTGCAATGAAATTGGCAGAAGTAAGAAAAAACAAGGTGGTTGATTATTTAAGACCTGACGGAAAAACACAGGTAACAGTTGAGTACCATGATAATGTACCAGTTCGTGTTGATACTATTGTTATATCGACACAACACAATCCTAATGTTGATAGATCGGTAATAGAAAAGGATATTAAAGAACATGTAATAAAGACCATAGTTCCTGAGAGTCTATTAGATGAAAACACCAAGTATTATGTAAATCCTACAGGAAGGTTTGTAATTGGAGGACCTCAAGGTGATTCAGGATTAACAGGAAGAAAGATAATTGTTGACACTTATGGTGGTTATTCAAGACACGGTGGCGGTGCTTTCTCAGGAAAGGATCCTACAAAGGTTGACCGGTCAGCAGCCTATGCAGCGAGATATATTGCTAAAAATATTGTTGCAGCAGGACTTGCTGACAAATGCGAAGTTGAACTAGCATATGCTATAGGTGTTGCAAAACCTGTTTCAATAATGGTAGAAACATTTGCTACAAATAAGGTTGATAACCATATAATTGAAAAGGCAGTAGCTGAAAACTTTGACTTAAGACCTGCAGCAATTATTGAAAGATTCAATTTAAGAAGACCAATTTACCAACAGCTTGCAGCTTACGGACACTTTGGAAGAGAAGACCTTGACCTTCCATGGGAAAAGACAGATAAAAAAGACATATTAAAAAAGTATTTATAATAGTAAGGGGACATACCTAACTTTGAAGGAATGTCCCCGAATTTTAATAGAGTTAGTATTTATATTTCTGTGATACAAAATGTTCAGGGCTATACCCTTAAAATTAGAAAGTTTTCTTTTTCTATCTTGAATATTGTATTTTCTTCATTTGTGCTGTATTCAACCATGTTTTCTTTAAGATTTAACGTAATATCTTTAGAAGACATATTTACTGCAATAATAATTTTCCCCTTATGGTCAAATCTTTGGAATACAAAAACACCCTTATCATGAATTAAACATTCATACTTACCTGAAGCGAAGACTTTGTTTTTTCTTCTAAAGCCTGTTATAAACTTGTAGTAATGAAGAATTTCTTTATTTTCATGGCCCCATGGATAGCATCTTCTATTAAAGGGATCCTTCCAACCTTCTATTCCGACCTCATCACCATAATAGATACAGGGAATGCCGGGCAGAGTCATTTGTAGCAATACTACAATTTTTAATAACTTAATTCCTTTATCTAATTCTTTAGCTGAAAGCTTGCTTACAGCCATTTCTTCTTTGTTTGAGGCTAGTCTAGAGCTTCCTAATAATGTTAATATTCTTTCTGTATCGTGTGTTCCAATTATATTCATGAGACGGTTTACAGTATCAGGAGGATATGTTTCCATAATCTTATTCATTATATTATTTAATGAAGAGCAGTCTTTGTTAATTACATATTCTATTATTGCATCCTTAAGGGGGTAATTTGTTACAGAGTCTAATTGCTTGCCGTTAAAATATTCTTTAAGTTCACCATAGGAGTATTTGTTTGAAGCATCTTCCCATACTTCACCAATAATCAAGGTATCCTTATTATGGGCTTTTATTGAATTTTGTAAAGTTTCTATAAACTTATTGGGGAGTTCATCAGCAACATCCAGCCGCCAACCCATAACCCCTGTATTTTGCCAGTGGTTAATTACTCCGTTTTTTCCTGTTATAAAGTCTATGTAGGATTCATCATTTTCATTTATTTCAGGCAATGTTTTTATACCCCACCAGCTTTCATAGTCATCCTTCCATTTATTGAAGGTATACCAAGGGTAATAAGGAGAATCCTGGCTTTGGTAGGCACCTATAGAATTATAGCTGCCGTACTTGTTGAAATAAATACTGTCATCTCCTGTGTGGCTGAAAACACCGTCAAGTATAATATTTATTCCTAACTTTCTAGCTGCTTTTACAAGTTTCTTCAAATAGCCTTCATCACCAAACATAGGGTCAATTTTATGATAATCCCCTGTATCATATTTGTGGTTTGAATTTGCTTCAAAAATAGGGGACAAATAGATCATGTTTACACCCAGACTTGCAATATAAGGCAATTTGTGTATAATTCCTTCTAAATTACCTCCGAAAAAGTCATTATTTAATATTTCCCCTTTTTCATCAGGCAAGTAGTAAGGTGTTTCGCCCCATTTTCTTATTAAAGCGCCACTTTTTTTGTTTGTTTTTATTCTGAAAAACCTGTCAACAAAAATATGATATATTACTCCACCCTTAGGCCAATTCGGAGTTGAATAGACGTCTTCGTATATTAAAAGTTGGTAGTCTTGGGACTTTTCTTCTTTTTCTTCATCAAAAATAAAGGAATAATAATAATGACCATATTCCTCTATACTTAGCTCGATCTGGTATAAATCATAGTTTTTTTCAACGGATATCCAGAGCATTTTTATTTTATAATAAACTTTTTTGTCGTAGTTATGCCTTTTTTCAATCAGCAAGATCGGACCATTAAGGTTTCGTTTAACAAATATTTTAAATGTAATTACTTGACTAGATTTAATTCCTCCCTGAGGGTGCCTGTAGAATTCAGACTGAGAATTAAATTTATACATAATTCCTCCTTGTATTGTCATTAATATTCATTACAATCACGTTAGTGTAATTGTTATGAATAAGCTGCGAAGCTGCGTGTCATTCTGAACCGCAGGTGAAGAATCTCAAAACATGAGATCCTTCGCTACGCTCAGGATGACAAAGCGTGTTGTATCTCAGGATGACTATATTATGTGTTTAATGTTCCAGATATTATTTGCATACTCCTGTATTGTTCTATCAGATGAAAATATTCCTGCAGAGGCAATATTTATTAATGACATTTGGTTCCACTTTCTTTTATCTTTATAATATAGTAAGGATGCTCTTTGGTGAACTTCCATGTAGCTGTCAAAATCAGCAAAACACATGTAAGGGTCTCCCACCACAGGTCCTCCCAGCAAGTATCTGGATATGGATTCGAAGGATTTTCCTGCAATCTCTTTATTTAAGAAATCAATAATTTTTCTAAGTTTTTGATTTTTTTGATAATATGCAACTGATGAATATCCTTTTTTCCACAATTCTTCAACTTCGTAGTCTCTCATACCAAACAAGAAGAAATTTTCTTCTCCAACTTCACTTACCATTTCTACATTTGCCCCGTCATAGGTACCGATGGTAAGAGCACCATTGAGCATAAATTTCATATTTCCCGTTCCGCTTGCTTCTTTTCCTGCTAAGGATATCTGCTCGCTTAATTCACCGGCAGGAATGAGAATTTCTGCTAGAGATACAGAGTAATTTTCTAAAAATACTACATTAATGTATTTTTTGATAAAGGTATTTTTATTTACATATTCGCTTAAGGCAAAAATCAGCTGAATTATTTCCTTGGCCCTGTGGTAACCGGGAGCAGCCTTTGCAGCAAAAATAAATGTTTCAGGTACAATATCTTTTGTGTTGCCTTCATTTATATCAATTATAAGGCTTATAATCCTAAGAGCATTGAGAAGCTGTCTCTTGTATTCGTGTAGTCTTTTTGCTTGTATGTCAAAAATTGAATCAATATTTAAGTCGATATAGTTATTAGTTTTAACATATTGGATAAGCCTTTTCTTATTTGAATATTTGATTTCTTCAAGCTTATTTAAAACACTGTCATCATCCTTGAAGTGCTTAAGAATATTTAGTCTTTCCGGATTTGTCCTGTATTCTGGTCCCACAAGTTCATCAAGGAGGGTCTCAAGCAAAGGATTTGCCTGATTGAGCCATCGTCTGTGAGTTATACCATTTGTTACATTGGTGAACTTACTAGGAGTGTATTCATAAAAGTTTTTAAAAACAGTCCTTTTTAATATGTCTGAGTGCAAAGATGCAACACCATTTACTTTGTGACTGCCGATTATGCATAAATTAGCCATATTTATTTTGCCATAGCTAAATATTGACATGTTCATTGCTTTGTCCCAATCATTATACATAGCTGCTACTTCTTCCATGAAACGTTTGTTTATTTCCTTTATTATGGTATAAATTCTAGGAAGTTTAGTTTGAATAATATTTTCGTCGAATACTTCTAAGGCTTCTTTCAATACTGTGTGATTTGTGTAGGATACGGAATTAACAACTAAAGTCCACGCTTTCTCCCATGACAATTGGTGCTCATCCATAAAAATACGCATTAGCTCAGGAATTATCATTGCAGGGTGGGTATCATTTATATGAATTGCATTTTTATCGCTAAAATTATCCAAGGTTTTATATTTTTTCATATGATACTTAACAATATTTTGGGCTGTTGCAGAAACCAAGAAATATTGCTGTTTAAGTCTTAATATTTTACCTTCATTATGGTCGTCGGCTGGATAAAGTACCTTAGATATGGCTTCTGCCATTGAATCTTCAGACAAGGCCTTCACATAGTCTCCTTGTGAAAACAAGTTCATATCAAAGGAGTTTAAAGACCGTGACTCCCAAAGTCTCAAAAGGCTGACAGCTTTACTGTTATAGCCGGAAACCATTACATCATAGGGTATTGCTTCTAGCTCTGTAGGGAAATCATGGTGTATTTTTAATCCTTGCCGGGTCCATTCTTCTCTTATGGCTCCGTCAAATTTAACAACGACTCTTTCTTCTGTCCTAGGCATAAGCCATACATCTGAAGTAGTAAGCCAATCATCAGGCAGTTCTGTCTGCCATCCGTCGATTATTTTCTGCTTAAAAAGTCCGAATTCATACTTTATTGAAAAACCTACAGCAGGATAATCTTGGCTTGCAAGAGAATCCATAAAACAGGCAGCAAGCCTGCCTAGGCCTCCATTACCCAAACCTGGATCCTTTTCAATTGCATATAATTCTTCAGGCATTATATTGTACTTCTTTAATGCTTCTTTTGCATCTTCTTCAATACCCAAATTAAATAAGTTATTTCTAAGAGATTTGCCTATGAGAAATTCCATACACATATAGTAAACTTGTTTTTCTTCAGTTTGCATTCTTTTAAAGTCATTTCTTTTTCTTAAAAGTAAATCCCTTATTACAATTGAAAATGCTCTATAAATTTGATTTAAGCTGGCATTTTCAGGCTCTGTATTCCAATACCTAATAATTTCCTCATCAATTAAATGGTTAATGACTTTTGCATCAAGTTTTTGCTTCATTATCATTCTCCTACTTTAATAAGTTGCTATACATAGAATAATATTTTTCAGCAGACTTTTCCCAACTGAAATCTACATTCATAACTGTTTCAATTAACCTTTTCCAATCTTCTTTATTTTCATATACTTTCAAGGCCCTCTTAACAGCGTCACACATTGCTTGGGGAGTCTCTTCGCTAAAAGTAAAACCGTTGCCATTTCCAAGGCTTGCATCCTTTATAGAATCTTTAAGTCCTCCTGTTTCTCTTACAATGGGTACTGTTCCATAGCGGGAAGAAATCATTTGTGCTATGCCACAGGGTTCGCTTATTGAAGGCATTAGGAATAAATCTGCACCTGAGTAAATCTTTTTTGCAAAATCCGAATCAAAGCCTATTCTTGCGGATATTTTATCATGATAAGATTCTTTCAAGTATTCAAAGTATAACTCGTAGCTCCTATCTCCCTTGCCAAGAATAATAAACTGGACCTTTTCCTTTAGTATTTCTTCCATTGCGTTTATTATTAAGTCAAATCCCTTATGTTTAACCAATCTTGATATTATACCTATTACAGGTATATCTTTGTCTTGGGGGAGACCTGATAAAGATTGTAAATTTCCCTTGTTTAGATATTTATTGTCAATACTTTTTATAGAATAGTTTTCAAACAATTCCGTATCATTTTCGGGATTGAATTTTTCAGTATCAATTCCATTTAGTATTCCTATTACCTTGGATGAATTTTTTTGTATAATTTCAGCCAGGCCGTGAGCATAATAATCATCAAAGATTTCCTCTGCATAAGATTCGCTGACAGTAGAGATAATATGTGCAGTTTCTAGAGCACCTTTTAAAAGGTTTGTTGCTCCTTTGAATTCAATTATGGCCTTTTCCTTTTCTTGTAAGTCAAATACATCTTCTGAGATGTTTAAATCAAAGATCCCTTGGTATTCAATATTGTGAATTGTTATAATTGACTTTATTTGTTTGTAATCTTCATAGGAGGAATACTTAGTTGTTAAATAAATAGGAACTAGAGCTGCTTGCCAATCATTTGCATGAATTATGTCAGGCATGAATTCAATCATGGGCAGGATGTGTAAAGTAGCCTTAGAGAAAAATGCAAATCTTTCACCATCATCAAAATGACCGTAGCATTCACTTCTTTTAAAATAATATTCATTGTCTATGAAATAATAGGTTACATTGTTAAGTGCCTTTTTATAAACACCACAATACTGTTGCCTCCAGGCAAGAGGCACAGATGTTTTCCCGATATATTCAAAATCACTTCTATCCACAATTCCTTGGTACAAAGGAAGAACAATTCTTATATCTATTTTGTCCTTATACTTTTCTGAAAGTGCCTTTGGCAAGGAACCTGCAACTTCTCCAAGTCCACCGGTTACAATAAAGGGGGCAGCTTCTGATGCAACATACAATACTTTAAATTTATTCATATAATCGCTCCTATACTACTGAGTTTTTCTTTATAAAGAAGGGACAATTTGAGTATCCTAACAAAACCCTGTCATTATTCACATAAGTGTAGGTATCAGTTATTATGGAATTTAATTGGGCGTTTTCTCCTATAATTCCGTGCTGCATTATAATAGAATTTTTAACAACAGCATTTTTACCAATTTTTACATTTCTAAAAAGTATTGAATTTTCTACGGTTCCCTCAATTACACAGCCATTTGCAATCAATGAATTTTTAACTTGGGCATCACTGCAATACTTGGTTGGGGGAGAATCCTTTGTTTTTGTATATATAGGGCCGGTTTTTGAATAAAAAATATCTTTAAGTATATCAATATCTAATAATTTCATATTATTATCATAATAGCTTTGTAATGAATCAATGTGTGCATAAAATCCGCTGTATTCATAGCCGTAAATTCTTATGGAATGAACCTTTTTAGATAAAACGTCATAGGAGAAATCCTTATAGTTTCTTGCAATAGCATCATAAATAATGGATTCTAAAAAATCCTTGTTCAAAACCCATGAATTTAGTCCCACATTGTAGTTTCCAGTCGTAATAGGATATACTAAGACATCATTTGCTCTTCCGTCTTCATCAAACTCATACAATATTTTGTGAATGGAGTTAGACTTATTTACACTTGTCTTTGTGTATAAGGCAGTAATATCTGATTTCTTTTCTTCATGGTAACTTATGACTTTTTTATAATTTATATCGTAAATCATATCAGAATCAGATAAAACCACATATTTTTCTTTTGAAGATGTAATATAATCTAAAACCCTTTTTAAGGCATCAAGTCTTCCTTGATAAAGTCCGTGGTTTTCACCTACGGAATAAGGTGGAATGGTAAGGATGCCTCCCTTTTTTCTAGACAAATCCCAATCTTTACCGGACCCAACATGTTCCATCAAGGAACGATAATTGCTGTTTGTTAATAGGGATATTCTATTCATACCTGAATTAACCATGTTTGAAAGGGGGAAGTCTATAAGCCTGTACCTGCCACCAAAAGGTATTGCAGCAACAGAACGATGAGATGCTAATTCTGTCATATTCCAATCTTGCATATCTGAAAAAATAATTCCTAAAGCGTTCATCTTACACCTCCATGTTATTTATAACACTTTCACGGGGTATTACGGTAATTTCAGTATTTTCCCCTCTTGCTTTGCCAATTTTTAAGTTTGCGCCAATTTTCACCTCTTCATCGATTATGGAATAGTTAATTACACAGGATTCACTTACTTCCACATCTGCCATTATTATGGAATCTTTTACAATAGCATTTTTTCCTATAGTAACTCCTGAAAATATTACTGAATTTTCAACTCTTCCTAATACTACTGCTCCTTCTGATACGATTGAATTTTTTACAAGGCCATCTTTGCTTACATAGTGGGGAGGCTTTTCAGCGTGCCTTGAATATATAATCCAATCATCAGATAATTCAAAGCCATTCTTGCCTAAAAGGTCCATATTAGCCTGCCACAAGGAGTCTATAGTACCAACATCTTTCCAATAACCTTCAAATTTGTATGCATACATTTTCTCCCGGGATTTAAGCATCAAAGGTATGACATCCTTGCCAAAATCATTAGAGGAGTCAGGATTTAAATCATCTATTTCAAGATATTCCTTAAGCTTGTTCCACTTAAATACATATATGCCCATGGAGGCTTGGGTACTTTTTGGCTTTTTAGGTTTTTCTTCAAAATCAATTATTTTTCCATCTTCATCTGAAGATAAGATACCAAAACGGGAAGCTTCTTTTATGGGAACATCAATAACAGAAATAGTGCAATCAGCATCTTTTTCCTTATGAAAGTTTATCATTTGAGAATAATCCATTTTATAAATATGGTCTCCTGATAAAATAAGCACATAATCTGGATCATATAGGTCAATGTAATTAATATTTTGGTAGATTGAATTTGCTGTACCTAAGTACCATTCTGAATCTGATACCCTTTGATAGGGTGGAAGTATTTGAATTCCCCCGTGCATCCTGTCTAAATCCCATGATTTACCGTCGCCAATATATGAATTTAATGTTAATGGTTGGTATTGTGTCAAAACACCAATGGTATCCAAACCGGAGTTGGCACAATTAGATAAGGCAAAATCGATTATTCTGTATTTGCCTCCAAATGGTACAGAAGGTTTTGCAATTTTTGTTGTAAGAGGGCCTAATCTGCTGCCCTGTCCCCCCGCTAGAAGCATGACAACACATTCTTTTTTAGCTAATTTCATAAAAAATACCTCCTTCTTTGTTAATATATTTATTTTCGTTTTTTAAAAAAATTATTGAAAGGGGTGGCAATGTTAATGATATATGGTTCTTATATCCATGTAGGTTTCCAAGAGACGTTTTTATTTCTCCTTTGTTACCGGAACCTGTACCCCCATATTCCTGATCATTTGAGTTAAAAACTTCCCTATAAGTCCCTTGGTCTGCACCAATAAGGTAGTCTTGTCTTTCTACAGGAGAGAAATTAACCACTGCAATTAATTCTTGGTTACATTTGTTTATTCGCTTAAAAGCTATAACATTTTGTTCGAAATCATCATTGGAAATCCACTTAAAGCCCTCCCAAGAATAATCAACTTCCCAAAGCTGGGAATACTTTAAATAAAATTCATTTAAATCTTTAATATATGTATTGAGTTTACCGTGATATTCGTAATCAGTCATAAACCACTCAATTTCCTTGTTGAAATCCCATTCTGTAAATTGCCCTACTTCGTATCCCATAAAGTTCAGTTTTTTCCCGGGATGAGCAATCATATAGCCTAAAAGGGCTCTTACATTTGCAAATTTCTCTTCATAAGGTCCTGGCATTTTGTTGAGTATAGACTTTTTCCCATGAACAACTTCATCGTGAGATAAAGGAAGAATAAAATTTTCGCTAAAGGCATAGTGAAGTGAAAATGTAATATTTTTGTGTTTATATTTCCTAAAAAAGGGGTCTGTTTCCATATATTCAATAGTATCGTTCATCCAGCCCATATTCCATTTAAAATTAAAACCTAGCCCTCCTAAATATGTTGGTTTTGTAACCATTGGCCAGGCTGTGGATTCTTCTGCTATCATCATTGTATTAGGGTAATTTTTAAATATGGCTTCATTAAGTTTTTTTAAGAATTCAATTGCTTCTAAATTTTCATTTCCTCCATGAACATTGGGAGTCCACTGGCCTTCCTTTTTACCATAATCTAAGTAGAGCATTGAGCTGACAGCATCTACCCTTAGGCCGTCGGCATGATAAAGATCCAGCCAAAATATTGCATTTGATATTAAAAATGACTGAACTTCCTTCCTTCCAAAATCAAATTTATGGGTACCCCAGCTTTCAATTTCTCTTTTTTGCTTATCCTTGTACTCGTAAAGGTGATCTCCGTCAAATTTATACAAGCCGTGTTCATCTTTTGGAAAATGCGCCGGTACCCAATCAAGGATAACCCCTATTCCATTTTGATGACATTGGTCAATGAGGTATTTTAAATCATCAGGTTGACCAAAGCGCTTAGTCGGTGCAAAGTAGCCTGAAATCTGATAACCCCATGACCCATCAAAAGGATGCTCCATAATTGGCATCAGTTCTACATGGGTGTAAAAATGTTTCTTTAGGTGGCTTATTAAGAGGGGTGCGATTTCTCTATATGTATAAAAATCCCCGTTTTCTTTACGTTTCCACGAGGATAAATTAACTTCATAAATATTTATGGGAATTTCATAGAGATTAATTGACTTTTTATAAGACTGCCAATTTGCATCATTCCATGTGTAAGAATTTATATCGTATACAAGAGATGCTGTTTCTGTCATAGTTTGTGAGGAAAATGCATAAGGGTCTGATTTATAAACAGGTAAATTATCGGCAGATGTAATTATATACTTATACAACACCCCTTCCCCTATGTTTGGAACAAACAGTTCCCATATGCCGCTATTTAGGAGCTTTTTCATTTTAAAATCATCACTTTTTTGCCAATTACAAAAATTGCCCGCTAGATGTACCTCTTTCGCATTTGGAGCCCAGACCCTAAACACCGTACCTTTTTCTATAATATGCGCGCCTAAAAAGTTATATGAATAATAGTTTGTACCTTGATGGAATAAATAGATTGGTAGTTGATCATCTCTTTTCATAAATTCCCCCGTCTTGTCATAGTACTATACCCCTGTTTTGTCGGTAGTACCATAAACTGTTAATTTATAATAATTATACTATAAAAGTAGCATTCTATAAAGGCTTTTTTATTGATATTATTAATCTTATACCTTTTGTAGGTAAGTTTAAACAAAAAAATATTAAAGAGTATAAAACGTAGGTATATAAGTAAGATCTTAACTATTATTAGCTTATTAAGGTATAATAAAAAAGGAGGACAGAATGTCCCCCTCATATAATGTCGCTTATCGCTGCTCTTTTAATTAAAGTCTATTTTACCTACACCTGTAGTGAGATTAATGTTAGTGCCTTGATCATTTTTCGTTTGGATTCTTTCGTCTTTCATAAATTCATTAATAGTTGCGTGATATCCTGAATCATCACTTAGCGACATTTCAATATCACCAACTCCTGTTTCTGCTATAATGCTTACAGCTTTTGATATGTCACTTAAGGAGATTTCTATTTCTCCTGTATTTGTTTTAAACTCAGAATTTCCGACTGCTAGGCAGTTTTTTAGGGTAATCGCCCCCACGTCAACATTTAGAATATAGGAGCCTTCAGATTTATCTATGGTTATTTCACTTACATTGTTGATTATTTGAATGTTGCCTGAAACTCCGCTTAAGTAGGCATCACCTACATTTGTAGAAACTTCTATATTATCTATAGTATCAGGAAGGTATATAGTTAAATCTATCATTAGTGCCGCATCCTTAATATTTTCTTCATATGATGTATCAACAATAATAGACCTACCTTCTGAACTTACTTTATAAGTGTAACTCTCAATAAGATCTTCGGCCTTGGTCTTTGAACCTGCTTTAGCTGTAATATTTATGTTTACAATGGTATCTTGAGATTCATGAGATAGGATACTTATATCTCCTACAGTATTTTTTAATTTTAGGCTATTAAGATCTTTTGATTTGAGGGTATGCGATGCCTGTTTTTCAGATTTTTCTCGTCCCACGGTGTTAATTATCGTATTGGTAATCGCATCGGAAATGTCTTTAACCTTATCTTCATCTACTTCGGACAGGGAAATACAGCCTGTAAGTGTAACCATAATCATCAGTAATAAACAAATAATATTTTTCATATTCCTCCCCCTTATAAATTAATCTTCTTTTCTAAAAGATAACCTGAAATACCAGTCAAGACAATTATTTGAACAAGAGAGGCAAGAATCATTGGGATAAAGATAATCGCTAAATCACTAGGTGTTACACTTCCGGTGCTTATGTTATTTAACGAATCAAAGTAAGGAGTAATCATATCGAATACCCTAGTTGATATTTTTGAGAGTAGCCAGTTAATACCTAGAAATATTATAAAAGAAAGCAATCCTCCGAACTTCACATCTGATAATATGCTCTTTCTTATAGTTATTGCAGTATATATGGTGGTTATAAAGCCTATTATAAGCATGAGAATTGTAAATAATATTATGAAAACATGACCCAAATTAAAGCCAAAATTTCCTGATATAAAGTTATCGACAACTGTTATTATCCGACTGTAATCAATTTCTGCCCCTGTTGAAATAACAATAAAGCCACCATTGATTATTATGAGTATAAAGTAAAATAAAAGCAAGCCAAAACCTTCCAAAACTGCGGTTATTAATTTCGATGCTATTATTTTATAGCCACTGTTAGGTGTCATAAAAATCATGTAGCCAGTTTTTTTATTAAGGTCGTCACTGTACATTTTTATAATATCTACTAAATAAAATATATAGGCTACTATAGGAGCTAATACAAGGAATGTTGTAACTCCACCTATTCCACTTGTGATTGCCAACACATTTAAAGCTAGTGCCGTTATCAATATCATGGAAATCAATCTATATTTCTTGACAAATTCATATTTTATTAAATTAAGCATTCCTAAATACCTCCTTATACAAGCCTTCTACTGACAATTGCTTTTCTTGTCTTAAGTCTTCGGCATTACCGAAAACTTCTACTATTCCATCTTTAAGAAAAATGACAGTATCTAATATTTTTTCTACTTCACTAACTAAGTGGGTTGATATGATTATAATCTTATTTTCACCGTGGGATTTTGTAATAATGTCCATAATCGTATCCCTTGCCAGTACATCTACACCATTTAAAGGCTCATCAAGCATATATATGTCAACATCTCTTGATAAGGCAATAATTGTTTTTAATTTTCCAACCTGTCCGGAGGATAAATTTGAAATTTTATAGTTTAAATTAATTTCAATATCATTTACAAGATTAATAGCGTAATCATACCTGAAATCTTCGTACATATCTTTGTAGAATTTTAATATGTCTACAATCTTAAAATTTTCATACATATAGTTTTCTGTTGGCATGTATGAAACATAGGCCTTTGTTTTATAAGATAAGTTTTCATCATTAATCAATACTGTACCGCTGCTTTGTTTATGAAGGCCTGCTATAACTTTCATAAGAGTTGTTTTACCGCTTCCGTTAGGTCCTAGCAAACCGTAGATTTTTCCTGGTTCAAAATTTAATGTAACATTTTTTAGAGCAATTTTATTGTAATACTTCTTTGTTAAATCGTTTATTTTTAATGCACTCACTCTATTCATTCCCTTCTATATAATTATTTTCCATTTCAATAAATCTTATCATATCTTCCTTTGTGTAACCTAATTGCTTCATTCCATT
>CAZTML010000022.1:14502-17450 GCA_964614935.1 uncultured Clostridia bacterium
TTTCAATAAATCTTATCATATCTTCCTTTGTGTAACCTAATTGCTTCATTCCATTTATAAATGTCAGGATTTGTTCTTTTGCCATTGTATATCTTAAGTCTTCGATCCGCTGTGTGGATTCTGTTATGAAAGTTCCCAAACCCCTTTTTGTAAATACTATTTCTTCCATTTCTAACTCCTTATATACTCGTGCAACTGTATTGAAATTTATACCTAATTCATTTGAATACTCTCTTGTTGACAGCATTTTCTCGCCGGCTTCAAACTTGCCTGAAACTATGTCTTGTTTAATTCTTTCCATTACTTGCAAATATATAGGTATATTATTGTTAAATTCCAACTTATCACCTTCTTTCGTACGAACCAGTATCATAGCAAAATAGTACACTAGGATATTATTAATGTCAAGGGAAAAGTATTAACATTTGAACCTATAAATAATTACATTTATGTAACGATTAACCAAAAAATATCTTGACACAAAATTAATATAGTTATATACTTCAAGCAAATAACCTTTGGGGCCTCTCATTTGCATTAATGGGAGATTTTTATATGACCTTATGGCCTTTGTGAGCTAACCCCATTTTTGAAGCTTTTCCCATCAGATGGAGAAAAAATGATATTTTATCTTTTTCTAAATAATTAGGAAGAGGAGGATAATAAAAATGTATGATTTAAACAATATAAGTTCATACTTAAGTACAGATATTATAGGAAAGTCCATAATACAATATGACTGCTTGGATTCAACATTTGCAAAAGCTAAAAACATTTTTGCAACATGTCCTGACGGTACTGTGGTTCTGGCTGAAGACCAATCAGAATGTGCCTTAAGATTTGGTAACGAATGGCTTTGTATTCCTGATAAAAATATTTATTTAAGTATTATTTTAAAATCTGTCTATAATAATTACCTGCTACCATTAACAGATGCAGTAGCATGTTCTTCAGTATGTAAATCCATAAATGACTTATACGGGCTAGACAGCAAAGTAAAGTGGCCCAATGATATTATTATAAATGATAATAAGATAGCTTCAGTAAATTCCTACATTGCAGGTAAGGGAGCAGGTATTATCTTATCTTTAAATATAAATGTTAATATGGAAGAAAAAATAGAAGACATAAAATCAACCTCCATTAAAATTGAAAAGGGTCAAGATGTTGAACGTGAAGAGCTTATAGGATCTATATTAAATAACATAGAGTACCATTATAAGGACTTATTAAGTAGAGGTAAAGCCCTTGATGCTGTTGACTTCTATAATAAAAACCTATTATTTTGCAATAAGGAGATAGGGGTAAGTAAGAAAGGGAGAAAAACAGTAAGGAAGGTTCTTGTTAAAAATATAGATGAAGAAGGATGGCTTACTGTAGTTGATGACAAAGGTATTGAAGAAATATTAAATCCGGGAGATACTATAATACAATATGAAGAAACTTAAAATAGGCAATATAGAATTAAATACAAATGTTGTCCTTGCTCCCATGGCAGGTGTAACGGACCTAACCTATAGATCAATTTGCAAAGAAATGGGAGCAGGTCTTGTGTATACGGAAATGATAAGCGCTAAAGGCTTGTATTATAAGGACAGAAAAACAGAATACCTAATGAAAATAAATGGTGAAAATAGACCTGTTTCCTTGCAAATTTTTGGAAGTGACCCTAAAATAATGGCCTATGTTGTTGAAAAGTATATTAATAATAGAAGAGATATAGATATCATTGATGTTAATATGGGATGCCCTGCACCAAAAATCGTAAAAAATGGGGATGGATGTTCACTTATGAGAAATCCTGAACTAGCAGGCCAAATTATTTATGAAATAAAGAAGGTTTCAAATAAACCCCTTACAGCTAAAATAAGATCAGGCTGGAGTCCAGATGTTATAAATGCTTCTGAATTTGCAAAAATTTTAGAGTCTAATGGCCTTGATATGGTGGCAGTTCACGGTAGAACTAGGGAACAGTTTTACACAGGCAAGGCAGATTACAATATAATAAATGAAGTGAAAAGAAATATTAAAATTCCTGTTGTAGGAAACGGGGATATTTACACTCCACAGGATGCCCTTAAAATGGTTGATGAAACAAATTGTGATGCAGTAATGATTGGTAGAGGTATTTTGGGTAATCCTTGGCTAATAATGAATACCGTCAAAATATTAAACAATAATAGAGACTTTTTTATACCTTCCCAATTAGATAGAATTAATATGATTAAGAAGCATGCAAGCATGTTAGTGGATGAACTGGATGAGAAAATTGCAATTTTAGAAATGCGTAAATTTGCTGCATGGTATATGAAGGGTATGAAAAATTCTTCAGAAGTTAGAGCTTCTGTCAACAAAATCACCACTAAAGATGAATTGTTCCAAATTTTAGAAGAATATATTGAAATAAATCAGTAAAAATCTTGACAATAGTCACTTACTTGATTATAATGTTCTAATTAATTGAATGATTTATCATCAAATTATCATAATATTTTAAATCTATAATACAATTAATATACATGAGAAGGCGTTAAACGCAAGTATTAAAAGCTACATTATTAAAAGGAGCAATAGTATGAAGAATAATGAAACTTTAATTACAGCTGAGGGATTGGAAGAACTAAAAAATGAATTAGAAGAATTAAAATTAGTAAAAAGAAAAGAAGTATCCGAAAAAATCAAGGTTGCTTTATCTTTTGGGGACATAAGCGAAAATGCTGAATACGACGAGGCTAAAAATGAACAAGCACAAGTCGAATCAAGAATTGCAAAATTAGAGCTTATGATTAAAAATGCTAAGGTAATAAAAGCTACAAATAAAAAAGGAATCGTAAGTATAGGTTCCAAGGTTAAAATAAAGGATTTAGAATTTGACGAAGAAATGGAATATACTATAGTAGGTTCCGCTGAAGCAGATCCTTTTAAAGGAAAAATATCTAATGTTTCAC
>CAZTML010000023.1:0-17245 GCA_964614935.1 uncultured Clostridia bacterium
CTGTCATCTATATTTAATTTTCTTATTATACCTTCAAATATGAGACTGTCTTTGTCCATAGGAACCCTTCCTTATTTATACTTACTAAATTAATATATGTTTTAATTGAGTTAAAGTTCCAATATTACAATCCAAAAAAAGAGAAAGGCCTAGGCGCCCTTCTCTAAAGATCCTATTTTAATCCAAGTATTACTCGTGCTTCGTCAGGTGTTGCAACTTCACGACCGAATTCTCTTGATAATTTTGCTATTCTTTCAACTAATTGAGCATTTGATGTAGCAAGCTCACCTTTTTTGTAATAAACATTATCTTCAAATCCTGTTCTTACATGACCACCTAATAAAATTGTAGTCATATTTATTGGAAGCTGGTGTCTTCCAACTGCTGCTGCTGTCCAAGTGGAACCTGCAGGAATTGATTCAACCATGTACAATAAATCCCTTATTTCAGCTCCCATTGCTCCTGATATGCCAAGAACAAAGTCAAAGTGCATTGGAGTATCGATTAATCCTTTTTTAGCAAATCTTATTGCTGTATCGACCATTCCTTTTTCAAAGCATTCCAACTCAGGTTTTACACCAAGTTCATTCATACGTTTTGCAAATATTTTAATATTTTCTTCTGTATTCATAAATACGTCATCTGCAAAGTTACATGTTCCCATACTAAGTGTAGCCATTTCAGGTTTCAACTCAATTGGTTGCATTCTTTGTTCTGGTGTATGCCATGTAGCACCGCCTGTAGATGGCTGGAAAATAATGTTGCATTTTGCTTCAATTTTTTCTTTAATTGCTCTGTAGTATTCAATATTTTGAGTTGGGTTACCCTCTTCATCTCTGGCGTGAATATGTACCATAGATGCTCCAGCTAAGTAGCATTCATATGCAGCTTCAGCAATTTCATCCGGTGTAATAGGTAGATTTGGTTGTTGTTCTCTTGTTACTTCTGCTCCTGTAAGACAAGCAGTAATGATTAATTTTTCCATTTCATCCTCCATTTAATAATTTTTTGCCTATACCTATTTTAACTTATAAAGTTAACATAGTCAACCAATTGTTAAAAATATATCAGAATTATTTATTAAGAATATTATACCCTTATGATAAAAAATAATAGGTTATTCAAGACAATAAAATAATAGGGCATACTTCACAAATTATTTATAATATGCTATACTACATTTGAAAACTACAAACAAGGGAGTACATAATGGATAGAGAATTAGCGCTTAATATAGTGAGAGTAACGGAAGCAGCAGCCTTAGGGAGTGGCAAATACATGGGCAGGGGCAACAAGGAAATTGCTGACCAGGCAGCTGTTGATGGAATGAGGAGCATGTTTCAGGTTCTTGATATTGCAGGAACTGTGGTTATAGGTGAAGGCGAAATGGATGAAGCACCAATGCTTTATATAGGCGAAAAAATTGGAACTTGGGAAGAGGGAGCACCTGAAATAGATATAGCGGTAGATCCTCTTGATGGCACAAAATTAGTTGCTAAGGGATTACCTGGTGCTTTAGCTGTAGTGGCTGTGGCTCCAAAAGGATGCCTCTTGCATGCTCCTGATATGTACATGGATAAAATTGCAGTAGGTCCAAAAGCTGCAGGTTGTATTGATATTACTGCAACAATAGAAAAAAATCTCTACACTGTTGCTAAAGCCTTATGCAAAGATATTACAGAATTAACTGTTATAATACAAGATAGAGAAAGACATAAGGATTTAATTCAAAGAGCCCGAAGTATAGGTGCAAGAATTAAGTTATTTGAAGATGGAGATGTTGCAGCAGCTTTAGCCACGTGTTTCAGCGAATCCGGTGTTGATATGTTTATAGGAAGGGGCGGTGCACCTGAAGGTGTTATTTCTGCAGCAGCCCTTAAATGCTTAGGTGGCGAATTTCAAGGTATACTAAGGCCTGAAAACAAAGAAGAAGAAAATAGATGCAAAGAAATGGCAGGCAATGATGATTGGTGTAAGGTATTGACTATGGAAGACCTTGCAAAAGGAAATGATATACTTTTTGCAGCAACTGGAGTTTCAGATGGGGAATTGCTAAAAGGTGTAAGGTATATGGCTAACAATAGAGCAAGGACATCATCAGTTGTTACCCGTTCTAAATCAGGAACAATACGCTTTATAGAAACAACACATATTCTAGATAAAAAGCCATCATATGCATATGTAAAGTAGAGATTACCTAACCCCTTTATATCATTGCTATAAATAGACAAACTTTCGAGGGCGAAGCCCTCGTCATTCTAAACGTACGGTGAAAGTTGTCCCCAAGATGACAAGTATTACACATGAATCACTTCTATTTTTTTACCTGCTTTTTCAAGTTCATGTATTATACTGTCGGTTATGTTTTTCTTTATGTTAAAATCTGTAGGAAAATTAGGATTTTGATGAGCAGGGTTAACAGCGCCCCCCAAGTAAAAATTTATGTGGGTGCCTACGTCTGTAAGGAGCTTTGTAAGCAGGGAGCAACCATCATATCCATTGGAATCTATGGCACTTTCAAAGTTAGAATCATTTAATTTTTTAATGTTTTCCAAAGTTTTTCCCAAGGTCAAAACACCTTCAGTAACCAAGTCGAAACCTTCCATATAGGCAATTGGGGGAACATCTTCCTTCATGGAGTCCATATCAACTTCTAGAGAAAGTCCTAATTCCCTTTCTGCAATAAGGGCAGTAGTACCGCCACAAATAATTTTTATATTGTTGCTACTTCTCATTATATCAGTAATATAGACGTCGTTATCCCTATTTGCAGGGGGACCTATAAATATATCTATGATTTCAGGCTTTCTTACCTTAAGAGTCATAATGGTAGTATCATCGCCAGGCTTATTATTGTACAAATTGTTGCAAACACCTATGAAGTTTCCATTAATAAGCTGGGATGAGCGGTTTACATTGGATAAGTCTTTCAAATATTCATTTATTTCATCCCAGGACCAGCCTAAGTTTAACATTTGACCAATTCCTGCATGAATTGCTCCATCACTAACTATACAAAGTGTATCACCCATTTCTAGTTGAACATTAGACTCGTATATTTTCTTATTTCCAATAATACGCTCTTCTTTTTCAATTGGAATTATTCTTTTATTAGAATAATAAAAATATGGGGGATTATCATATTCAGCAATGTATGCATTGTTATACTTGTCAATTGTAACTATTGTAAATGTTGAATATGCTAATTTTCTAACTCTGCATTCAGGCAGGGTATTTATGATGGTTTCTATCGTATCATCAATGGATGCTCCTTCCTTAAGCATGGTTACAGCAATTTTTGTAGTCATTGTTGCTAGAATATTTGCTTTAACACCACTACCTAAACCATCTGATAAAACCATAATAATTCCATCATCGCCATATACATATTCCACCTTGTCACCACATAATTCTTCCGTATGCTTATTTATTGACTTATAATTAATATCAAAAAAGTATTCCATTATTCATTTTCCTCAATAACAACTTTTTTAAGTTTCAACAAAGCAGCCTTAGTTTCTGCTGTTGTTTCGCCAAGAAGGCCTGCTATCTCCTGAGCAACACGCATTTGCTTTTCTATTACCTTGTCTGCTGTTTCCAAAGTGTTCAATTTAAAACTTGTTATTTGTTCCTTCTTAAGCTCTTCATCTGTAATATCGTTGAATATTCCAAACAAAATTTTATTCTTAGGCAGGTAAATAATTCTTTCATAAACAATTAAACCGTATTTTTCTAGATTTAATTTACGTCCTTCTAAATTTTCTTCACTTCTTATGACGTGGCGGAAATCTTTATCAGGCATAATCAATGAAAGGGGTTTATTTTTAATAGTCTCAATATCAATATTAAACGCTTTTTCTCCCACCTTATTTAAGTCAAGTATATTAAGGTTAGTATCAACAATAAGGATAATACTCGGTGAATATTCAAAATATATATTTGATATTTTTTCTGCTTCATTTCTCATGTAAGGCATGCACATTTGTGGATGAGAAAGCCCTTCTAATACAGATATTGCCTTGTCCCTGCAAGTATCATAACCACATGCTCCACAGTTTAATTCATCAGACTTCCCATGCTTGCCTGTTTGCTCTAGTACATTTAATATTTCTTCTTCTGTAAAGTCAGGATGTATATATTGCTTGTTTCTGAAATTCCTTATATAGTTTAAATTTTTCTCAGTTGAAGAGTAGTTTTTATAATCATTATTTTTCAAGGCTTGAACTCTATTTCTTGCACGAATTTTCCTTGTATATACATTTTTACTTTTCTTAGGTACTGCAGGTCCCCCAATGCAACCGCCTTCACAGGAGTTAGCCTCTATAAGTACATTGGATATTTCATCATTTGTTAAGGCTTCAAAAGCCTTTTGTAAATTTTCTATACCTGAAATTACTACAGGCGTAAACTTACTGTTTTCAACAACGTTAGAGATGCCTGAAAGAATGCCTTGTTCTAAAGGATATTTTTTGCCGATGTAATTTCCCTCTAAGTCAGGATAGGATTCTTGAAATTCGGACATGTTAATGTTTTTTGATTCCATAAGTTTGTCAAATTCTTCAAAGGATATTACGGCATCCATGACACCGGAAAGCTGGTAGCCGTGGGCTTCACATTTTTTTGATATACAAGGTCCTAGAAATACTATGTAAGCATCTTTTCCATGTCTTTTTCTAATCATTTTACAATGCGCAACCATAGGAGAATCAATGGGTATTAAATATTTTAACAATTCAGGATAATAATTTTGTACCATCATATTTACTGTTGGGCAACATGTAGTAATAGCACTGGTTTTTTTTGTATTTTCAATATAATGGCTGTAAAGATCTGTTACTTGTTCTGCCCCTATGGCTGTTTCTTCAATAATGCTTGCACCTAAATATTTCAATACAGATATAAGCTTGTAAGGTTCATCATAAACACCAAGGTATGAAGGAGCAATGGAAATAATGATTTTTTTTCCTTGTGCTAATGCAGTCTCAACGTTTTCCAGATCAGAGTGAATGTTACGTGCATTTTGAGGACATACCAAAAAACAAGTTCCGCATGCTATACATTTTTCTTCAACGATTTGAGCTTGATCATCAATCATCTTAATAGCCTTTACAGAGCAATTCCTAACACATTTGTAGCAGTTTTTACAATTTGTCGGGTAAAAATCTAGTATTTTCATAATTGCTTCACCTTTTTCATAACATAATTATCGAAAAATTCCACCGCATTGTCCGGGCTTACTGAATAAATATCTCCGTTTAAAGAAACAGAAACAGCCTCAGTACAGTGTCCAAGGCAAAAGGCAGCTCTGATCTCAACTTTATCAGAAAGGTTTTTATTCCGAATTAAATACTTAAATGTTTCTATTAAGTCATAGGAACCCTTTAAATGACATGCACTACCTACACATATTTTCAATTCAGTCATTATATACTCCATTCTTATTTGATATCCTACTATAATACTATATAAAAAAGGAGGATAAATCAATAGTTATAAAATTAACAATTTGTAACTATTTTAGTTAATATAATATGTCGCGAATCAAGGTTTTTATCACTTATAAAAAATGACCATGTATGGTGGATTGGTCTATTTTTCAATAATTTTCTTGACTATTGAAATATAAAGTGATATTATTTAAGAACTTACCTAAGAACTTATCCGTATTTTTCCATTATTTTAAATTAAATATGTAAAGGAGTGACCTATGGAACTTAAAAGTTTAAAACTTTCCGAATTAAAGGAATTGGCAAAATCTAAAGGTATACATGACGCCTATAAATATAAGAAAGACGAATTATTAGGAAAATTAATTGAAATAGAAAAAAGAAGCATGGCTAGTGATAAAGTCGAAACTTTGGAAAAAATAGAAGGTAAAGAAGTTGAAGTGGATGGAAATCCGGTTGAATTACCTGAAAAGATTGTAGAAGAAATTGAATCTAGCGGTACAGAAGCTGAAAGGGTATCAGGCATACTTGAAACGCATACAGATGGCTATGGTTTTTTAAGAACTCACAATTATTTAACTGGCGATAATGATGTGTACATATCCCCTTCTCAAATCAGAAGGTTTCACATGAAGACAGGAGACAAAATTTCTGGTATTACTAGGCCTCCTAAGCAAGGAGAGAAATTCAATGCACTACTTTATGTTAAAGAGGTCAATGATGAAAATCCTGAGTTAGCAAGAAATAGAAAAGATTTCGATACACTTACCCCCATTTACCCAGACAAGAGAATTAAATTAGAAACTACCCATAGAGATATTGCAATGAGGATCATTGATTTAATTGCGCCTATAGGCAGGGGCCAAAGAGGTATGATAGTAGCCCCACCAAAAGCCGGAAAAACAACAATTCTAAAAAATATAGCCAACTCTATAGCAGAAAACTACCCAGAAATTGAAATAATTATGCTCTTGATAGATGAGCGTCCCGAAGAAGTTACAGATATGCAAAGAAATGTACAAGGTGATGTTGTGTATTCTACATTTGATGAACTACCTAAAAATCACATTAAGGTAGCTGAAATGGTATTAGACAGAGCTAAGAGACTTGTTGAACAAGGGAAAGATGTTGTAATTCTCTTAGACAGCATTACAAGACTTGCTAGAGCATATAACCTAACGATTACCCCTACAGGAAGGACTTTATCCGGAGGACTTGACCCGGGGGCCTTGTACGGTCCTAAAAGGTTTTTCGGTGCAGCTAGAAATATTGAATTTGGCGGAAGCCTTACTATACTTGCCAGTGCCCTAATCGAAACCGGTTCTAGAATGGATGATTTAATATTTGAAGAATTTAAGGGAACAGGCAACATGGAAATTCACTTAGACAGAAAACTATCTGAAAAAAGGGTATTCCCTGCTATTGACATAAATAAATCGGGCACAAGAAGAGAAGAATTGTTGCTTAATAATGAAGAAATGCAGACAATTTGGCAGTTAAGGAAGGCTCTGAGTAACTTTTCTGTTGCAGATGTTACAGAAAGAATAATCGATGGTTTGCTCAGAACCAAAACAAATGATGAATTTATCAAACAAACCGCACAACTATTAAATATTGAAAAAATGAAATCAGATCTTAATAACTATGACAGAAATTATTAAAATTTAAAAAATAAAAAAATTATTGTATTACATAAAAGCTTATGGTATAATACTTAAGGTAAATTGAAGATTATATATTTATATATAGAGTTGAGAAAGAGGTGAACAGTATGAAAAAAGATATACATCCGAATTATAAAACTGTTACTGTAAAATGTGCATGTGGAAATACATTTGAAACTGGTTCTGTTATGGACGAAATCAAAGTTGAAATATGTTCTGAATGTCATCCATTCTTTACAGGTAAACAAAAATTTGTTGACAAAGGCGGAAGAGTTGACAGATTTAAGAAGAAATATGGTATTGAATAAGTATGACCTAACCCCATTTTTCAGAATGTCTTTTCTGAAAAATGCTTGGTAGGTCAACTGCACAGAATGCCAAATTTGTGCAAAGTAAGGAGCAAACAAATTTAATGCATTCCCCTGCGAAAGCTATTTAAGGCAATTTTCAGAGTATCCTGAAAATTGCCTTTTAGTTTGTCTTCTTATTGCTATGAATTTACGAGTTAATTAATCCAAAGGTTACAGGCCTTGTTATTTGCTGTGATGAATATTATTAAAATATAGGATTTTGAAATGTTTAGAATTAGATGAATGTACCTATAATATTAATAGGCTTTTTTATTATATTTTTAATATTTTCTAAGTCGTCCTTGCTTATTGTTACAATACAGCTACAGGAAGGACCCCCAGACTTTTTTAAATCAAGAGTAATACCATCATTATATTTAAATTTAAGATCATTGGATTTTAGTAGGTCATTAAGCTCACATTCAACTCCTCTTGAGCCTACAGGAAGCATTTCTTTAATTAAATCACAATTAAATAATTTTTCGAAATCATCAACATCCAATATTTTAGCAGGGTTGTTTACAACCTCGTTTCCAACCATGGGAAGGCCTGCCAGCAAACAAATGTCACCGCTCTTTGTCCTATTAAATTTTAATTTATCTTTTTTACATAAACCAATGCATGTAACCCCCATGGAGGTTTGCACAGTTTTAATATTTTCTTCGGTGCTACCGGTTAAATGAACATTAAAGCTTAATTTAGACAAGGCTTGGTTAAATCCCTCAATAAGCTGTTTTCCGGTATCGTTCATTTCTACAGCCAAGCCGTCTGCTAAAATAAAAGGTGTAAATCCCATGCTCATAAGTTCTGCAAGTACAACCTTTCCTGTGTGATAAGCTGTTAATTGAGGAGAAGCTTTAACAACATCATGCTCTTTATATCCTATACCTCCACAGGAATCGCAGGCAATACCCAAGTATGTATTTTCATCAAAATCAATAATTGTAATATCTCTTATTTGCTTTATATTCATGTTAAACTCCTTAGTTAAATAATGAGTATTATTGCAAGTCTAAATTCGCCATAAAACTTTGACTTTGTTAATAATCAATTATCATTTTATCACACCTCAGAATATATTACACAGGCTTTTGAGTTTATAATTATTAAAATAACTTAATATTGTAAAGGTTCTAATTTCCTATATAATTAAGTCATATAGTTGTTTTAAAAAAATATTTATGCTATAATTAAAAAAATTACGAAAAGTCAGGTGGTGTATATGTCTCATCAAGCAATATACAGAAAATTTCGTCCTAAAATATTTGATGATGTCTTAGGCCAAGACCATGTTACAAGGACATTAAAAAATCAAATAATGTCGGATAATATTGCTCATGCTTATCTTTTTAGTGGCATCAGAGGTACGGGGAAAACATCCACTGCTAAAATATTTGCAAGGGCTGTCAACTGTTTAAATAACCATGACGGAAACCCATGCAATGAATGCGAAATATGCATTTCTACTTTGGATGAAACCAATATGGACGTTATAGAAATGGACGCTGCATCAAATAATGGTGTTGACGATATAAGAGAGCTTAGGGACAAGGTAATGTTTATGCCTGTTAAAAGCAAGTACAAGGTTTATATAATCGATGAGGTTCATATGCTGTCAAAAGGTGCCTTTAATGCACTTTTGAAAACTTTGGAAGAACCTCCAGAACATCTTTTATTTATACTTGCAACTACTGAGCCCCAAAAAATTCCCGCTACAATACTATCCAGATGTCAAAGATTTGATTTAAAAAGAATAAGTGCTGATATTATTGTAGAAAATATGAAAAAAATATGTCATGAACTTGATATACAATATGAAGAAAAGGCATTGAAACTCATAGCTGCAAATTCAGAAGGTGCAATGAGAGATGCTCAAAGTATATTGGATAGGTGTATATCATTTAATGATCAAGTTGATTATGAAACTGTAATAAATTTATTGGGAACAGTCAACTACCAGGTTATTTTGGAAGCAGCCGATGCAATTGTTGATAAATCTATAGAAAGAATCATGTCCTTGGTTGACAATATTTTAAGCAGTGGAAAAGAACTCACCTTTTTCCTTGATGAATTAATTATTTGTTTCAGAAATATGCTTATAATAAAAACAACAAATTCTTCAGACAATTTAATGAGAATTTCTGAAGATGAAACAAAGGAAATTACAGAATTAAATAAAAAGATAAGTGTTGATGAAATAGTAAAGATAATAGAAGATTTGTCAACAGCACAGGCAGAATGCAAAAGGGCTTTAAATCCAAGGGTTCTTTTAGAAACAAAGATTATAAAAATGTTACATAATGTAAATTATGTAAATGTAGAAGACTTAGTTAAAAGAATTGAGAATATAGAAAATAATCAACAAGGCACATATCAACCTAGTATTGGGAGAAAGCAAGAAAGAGGACCTTATAAAGCAAGTAAAATTATTGAAAGTCCAAGTATAGAACAAGAAGGTAAAACTGAAAGAGCAGAAAAAATAGTAAAGCCTGAAAAATACAAAGAAATCAAGCAAGAACCTATGCAGAAAAAGGATTTTGAAAATAAAAGTGATGAAGCAATTTTCGATTCCATAATAAATGGATGGCAGTCTATTCTTAAAGAAATAAGGAGCGAAAATGCAGGACTACAGGCAATAATTAGAGAGTCTAAACTTGCAGAGGTAATAAATAAAAAGGCTGTATTTGAATTTGATCCTAAATTTACTTTCCATATAAGTGCTGCAAATCAGCCAAAAAACAAGCAAAAATTTAAAGAGGTTTTAAGTTCTTTTCTTAATGAAGATTGTGAAGTAGAATTTATAATAAAAAACCAAGTAAAACAGGAAAAAGCAAAAACAACAACAACAATTGAAGATGTATATGAAGATTTAAAAAATGAATTTGGTGAAATAGTTGAATTTAAACAGGAGGATTAAAATGGCAAAAGGTAGAAAAATGCCTAAGGGTATGGGTATGCCTGGTGGCGGAAATATGAACAATATGATGAAACAGGTTCAAAAAATGCAAAAACAAATGGAAGATATGCAAAAAGAACTTGAAGAACAAGAAGTGGAAGCATCATCTGGAGGAGGAGCAGTTTCAGTTAAAGTAACGGGTAAAAAAGTATTATTGGAAGTTAAAATAGATCCAGAAGTTGTAGATAAGGATGATGTAGAAATGCTTGAAGATATGGTTGTTGCAGCCATTAACGAGGCTTTTAGAAAAGTTGATGAAATGATGGAAAGTGAAATGAAAAAGGTAACAGGCGGAGTAAACATTCCTGGGTTATTATAATGGAAAATTACACAAGGCCTATTACTAAGCTTATAGAGGAACTATCGAAGCTTCCGGGAATAGGCAGAAAATCTGCACAACGTCTTGCTTTCCATATATTAGATATGAAGGGTAACGATGTTGTGGAGCTGGCTAAGGCAATAGTCAATGCAAAAAAACATACAAAGCATTGTCAAACTTGCGGAAACTTAACTGAAGCAGACCTATGCAATATTTGCAGCTCTTTAAAAAGAGATCAGTCAACTATATGCGTTGTTGAGGATGCAAGGGATATAGTAGCTATGGAGCGGACAAAGGAGTACAATGGTGTCTACCATGTTCTTCATGGAACAATTTCACCCCTTGACGGCATTGGCCCCGATGAAATAAACATTAAAAGTTTAATTTCAAGACTAAGTGATGATATATCAGAGGTTATTTTAGCAACTAACCCCACTATTGAAGGTGAAGCAACTGCAGTATACATATCCCGGTTAATCAAACCAATGGGAATAAAGGTAACTCGCATAGCTCACGGAATTCCTGTGGGGGGAGACATAGAATACGCTGATGAAGTAACTCTAATGAGAGCCATGGAAGGCAGAAGAGAAATGTAAATAAACCGAGTCTAATCTTGTGACATTTTATAAATGTTATAAGGTTAGACTCGGATTTTATTTTGATTTTTTCCTAAAAGACTTACGCCTAAAACACCTGCAATTGATAAGAGCGATGTGATTAATAAATTTTGCTGGAAATTATGAAATTTCTATATAATTTGTTTGAGATGGTGACAGAATAGGTATAGTATTAGTAATTTTAAAGATTATTGGGAGGATATTATGAGTTCTGAAAAAAGATATTTGTCACAGGAAGGATATGGGGAAATATTAAAAATACTGGAAACTCGTTTTTTAAATAATATTAACCGACATATAGATATTGAATGGGCAAAAGTAGAGAAAAAACTAAAAGCTAATAAGGATAAGTTATGGTCCCTTAATGAGATGGAAAAAACCGGAGGGGAGCCAGACCTTGTTGGCTATGATAAGGATAAGGACCAATATATATTTTATGATTGTTCAGAACAAAGTCCTATTGGGCGAAGAAATGTTTGTTATGACCGCAAGGCTTTGGAGTCAAGAAAGAAAAATAAGCCTGAAAATAGTGCCCTTGATGTGGCTGACTACATGGGCATTGACCTATTAACAGAAGGAGAGTATAGGGAGTTACAAAAACTTGGATCTTTTGATACTAAAACTTCAAGTTGGGTAAAAACACCTGAAAAGATTAGAAAATTAGGTGGAGCCCTTTTTTGTGATCGTCGATATGACACTGTATTTTTGTACTACAATGGTGCTGAATCTTATTATTCTGCAAGAGGATTTCGTGGGGCGCTAAGAGTGTAAATACTTATCAATGATTTTTAACTGAAAGGTAGACCGGGGAAACCTGGAATGCTAGAATGGATGGTAAATTATGAATGATAATAAAAACTATCACGAAAATGAAGAAGCAAATGAATATAAAGAAGCTAATGAAAACGAAGGCAAATATAAGAATGATTCTGAGAGAATGGATTATTATGTGGGAATCGGATTAGCCCTAGGTGTTGTATTTGGAATAATACTTGACAATATAACCCTTGGTGTTTCTATAGGCTTTGCTGTTGGTGTGGTAATGAACTTAATTAACATTAATCATAAGTGAATCGGTATTTATAAAGAAAATAGATGAATTAAAAGATTATTTAATAAAATTTATATAAAGAGATATAATAAGTATAGTTTCAGGAATAGAGGAGCTGACATAAATAATGGCTAAACAACAAAAAATTCATGAAACAAACGGTAATGTCAAAAGTTCAGTATGCAACAATTTGGGGATTCATACCTTTAGCGCAATGACATCATCTGAATATCCTGTATACGAAAATTACCGGAATAAGAAAAAAGAATTAAATGATAAATTATATAATCATGATATTCTTTACTAAGTAAAAATGTGGCATTTAGCAGTGCCACATTTTTATATGAACTTATTGAATTTTTTGATAATTTTTGTTACAATATGATTATAATTCAAGATTAATAGAAATAAGATAAAAGTTTAAGTAAGGAGTTGTTTATGGCGCAGCTTTATTTCAGATACAGCACTATGGGTGCCGGTAAAAGTATAGAAGTACAAAAGGTTGCATTTAATTATGAAGAAAGGGGGCAAAACCCCTTAATATTTACATCTTCATTAGACGATAGATTTGCAGATGCAGGAGTTGTAGCTTCAAGGATGGGCCTTTGCAGGAGGGCTATATCTGTTGATGATAAGATGAATATTCTTGAAGTTGTAAAGGAATATAATGATTTATTCACTGTTGATGCAGTTATAATAGATGAAAGCCAATTCTTACAGAAACATCATGTGGTTGAGCTGACTGATATCGTTGATGAATTAAATATACCAGTTATGTGCTATGGTTTGAGAGCTGATTTTAAAAATGAATTATTTGAAGGCTCATACTGGCTTTTGGCATTAGCAGATAAAATAGAGGAAATGAAAACAATATGCTGGTGCGGTAAAAAGGCTCTCACTAATGCACGTATTGTGGATGGTAACGTAGTTTATACTGGAGAGCAAATTTTTATTGGAGGAAATGAATCTTATATACCTCTTTGCAGAAAGCACTATAAACAAGGAAAGGTTATGCCTTACAAGGAAAAAAGCGAAGACTTAATTGATAGATATGAGAAATTAAAAAAAACAGGTAAATGGAGGCCTAATTTGGACTATAAAATTAATGCAGTATATTTCAGTGCAACAGGTACAACAAAAAAAATAGCAGAAAAGTTAGCTGAGGAATTATCAAACAAATTTAATATAAAAAACATACATTACAAAGACTTTACATTACCCTCTGGAAGAGAAGATTCATTGCACTTTACAAATGAGGATATAGTTTTAGTGGGTCTACCTGTATATGCAGGCAGGGTACCTAATGTTCTGTTAAACTATTTGAAAAATATAAAAGCTGATGGTGCAAAGGCTGTTCCTTTTGTACTTTACGGCAACAGAAATTTCGATGATGCATTAATTGAGCTTAGAGACATACTTAAAGGGAATGGATTTGATATTATTGGGGCAGGAGCCTTTATAGGAGAACATTCATTTTCAAAAATATTAGCTAAAGGAAGACCCGATGAAAAGGATTTAGAAAAGGTTAGCGATTTTGCTAATCAAATATACTTAAAAGTATCATCTGGAAATGGACAAGACCCTGAAGTTCCAGGAAATACAGATTACATGCCTTATTATAGGTCAAAGGATAAAAGGGGAAACCCTGTTGATATTCGAAGGGTTACACCTAAAACAAAAGATAAGTGTACAGATTGTAAGCTTTGTGTACCTGTTTGTCCTATGGGGTCTATTGATTATAATGATGTTTCAAAGTTAAACAATATATGCATCAAATGCGGCGCCTGCATTAAAATTTGTCCGATAAAGGCGAAATATTATGATGATGAAAATTATTTAAGACATAAATATGAATTAGAACTTGAATTTTCTGAAAGAAAAGAACCTATGGTATTTCTGTAGGAATTTATTTGGAATATTAGGAATAAAAAGGGACTTCCTGTCTATAATAATATGGATAGGAGGTCTTTTCCATGAATGATATACAAAGAAAAATTTCTTTAAAAAGTATTTTTGAAAACTTTAAGGCAAAAAAGGAATCTTCTAAGGATGAAATCATAATTATTGAAAATGCAAAAAAAGAATGGGAAGATGCTAAAAATATATTTGAAAATGTGTCAGAGCCTGATTTAGTTGACTATGCAATTTATAAGGTTGAAGCTGCTGAGCAAAAGTATGTTTATCTTCTGAAACAATTTAAGAGTAATAACTTCAACTAGGTAGAAAAGGAACTGGAAATATATGAATTTTGAAAGGACAGGACTTGAATTTTACCTGCCCTTTTTTTATTCTAAGGTACATGCTTATATAAGTTCTTGATCTAAAGATTTGAAACTATCGGAAGAAAAGAAGTCTTCTAATGTAATTTCCAGACCATCACATATTTTTTTAATCAACACTATTCCGATATCTTTTCTATCGCTGTTGAAAACACTGTAAACAGTAGATGGGGTGATACCGGATAGGTTAGCTAGTTTATTTACTGCAATGCCCCTTTTATTGCATATTTCATTGATTCTATTTATTACAGCTTCTTTTACAGACATGATGCTACACCTCCAAGAGTAAAATATGATGCTATTGTATCACGTTATCGTAATAACGTATACATTATAACATATAAATTTTATAATATTCCATATATATTTATAAAACAATCATTAATTATATCGTTTATAGCTAAAATTAAGAAAATATAAAAATTATGAATACATATTTATTAACTTACAAAGTAATTGTTTTTATGCTGTATTACTGTCATAATAATATAATATATTTCTTAGGAAGAAGGCAATTTATTTAGGCTTGGAATGACATAATAAAGGATTTATGCATGGCATAAATCCTTTAAATTAATTTTTTGATTTTTCGTATTCTTGCATTGCTATTAATGTTTCATTTAGCAAATGATCCAATTCCCAACCCAACATATCAGCTCCTGTTTTAATGGCTTCTCTAGAGCAGCCTGCTGCAAAACTAGTTGATTTGAACTTTTTCTTTAAGGATTTTAGTTCCATATCCAAGGTGCTCTTTGAAGGGCGCATTAATGCTGCTGCACCTATTAAACCGGTTAATTCGTCGGTTGCAAACAATATTTTTTCCATAGTATGTTCAGGTTTTATGGTTACATCTGTCAATCCATATCCATGGCTTGCGGCAGAATTTACAATCTTTTTATCAATTCCTTTTTCAGATAAAATTTCCTGCATTTTAACGCAATGTTCATCAGGATACATTTCAAAGTCAATGTCGTGTAATAAGCCTACAAGACCCCAAAACTCAACTTCATCGCCAAAACCTAATTTTTTTGCAAAATACTCCATAACAAAACTAACTGTGTCTGCATGTTGCAGATGGAAATCTTCCTTGTTAAATTCTTTCAGTACTTTCCATGCTTCTTCTTTGCTTATATTCATTCTATCCTTCCTTTTTTTGAAATTATATACAATTTTAACTTATTTACCAAAACATGTCTATAGCAAATATGATAAAAAATCTAGTTTGGCTTAATATTTAGGCTAGTTAATCCCTAATCCACAAGCCTAGAGATTGAATTGATCTTGTCAGGTCCGCTTACTTTAATAAAATTTCATTGACAAATAATTTATCAGATGGTAATATTCATTAATAAAATAACTAACGAACAAACTAAAAAAGCCATTAAATTAGATACAATTATAATAGACTATTTAATAGTGGTAAGACATTATGACTTAGTTTGTTAATTAATTATTCATCTTGATTTTTAATAATAAATATGCTATATTTTAGGAGTAATTATGAAAGATATAAAAAGAGTTCAGTCCATTGATAGGGCAGTATCAATATTGGAATGTTTTAATGAAGATAAAAGGGAACTTAAATTACAAGAAATTTCCGACAAATTAGGTTTGAACAAAAGCACTGTTCACGGTATCATAACAACTCTTAAATATCATGGTTTTATATCTCAGAATGAAGAAACGCAGAGATATAGGCTTGGTATAAGATTTATTGAATTTGGAGATGTAGTCTTAAATTCAATAAATATAAGAAGTGCAGCCTTTCCTGTTGTAGAAGAAGTATGTAGTAAGATTGATGAAACTGTACAAGTGGCAATGCAGGATGGAGCTAATGTGGTTTGGATACTAAAGAGTGAATCGACAAAGTCGATTAAAACTTCAACTAAAATAGGTTCAATGTTGCCTATTCATACAACTGCAGATGGCAAAGTAATTTTGTGTCACCAAGAAAGTGATATTATTAACAAATTTTTAAATAAAAAGCTTTCTAAATTCACAAAAAATACAATAACAAAAAAAAGTGAACTACTAAATAGGTTAGAAGAAATAAGAAAAAATGGATATGCTATTGATAATGAAGAGTACGTTGAAGGAATAAGATGTATAGCAGCACCTATATTTGATTATGACGGAAGCGTTAAATACAGCTTAAGTACTACAGGACCTGCCTTTAGGATGACTGATGAAAAAATAAAGGAAAATATTATTATAATTAAAGAAGCAGCAAATGAAATATCACGAAGATTAGGATATAAATTGTAAATTTTAGGATTGTGGGGACACCGTAATCCTTTAAAAAATAGTACTGGCGAGAACTGCGTTTGACAATGCTGAACAAAAAGAGAAAAAATCTTCATAATTATTTAAAAAAACTGTTGACTTTTGAAGAGCGAATTGTTAATATTGTATCGTTTTGAACTACAGTTATAAACAGCGAAAGCTGATTATATAAATTAGGATATCATGGAGGAAAGTAATGAAAAAATTATTAGTAATTGTATTGATCTTGGCTATGTCAATATTTGCTTTTGTTGGATGTACTCAGGAACAACCAAAAGT
>CAZTML010000024.1:0-1603 GCA_964614935.1 uncultured Clostridia bacterium
AATACAATAAGAGAAGTGTTAAGCAAAAAACTTTGATTAAGACTGCAAAACCTGTTAAACCAAAAGCGCAGGTAAAAAAAATTACAACATGCCACGAAGAGGAGCTTATAAAACTGATACTTTTAAATAATGATTTTGCACTCAAGCTAAGTGAGATAGTTAATGAAGATACCTTTAAGGACTTAAAATACTATAATATTATAAAAGAGCTATATGAATGCAGAATTAACGAGATAAGTATTGATATTGATAGCTTAAAAAATATTACTAAGGATAGCATGGATGTAAATTTGCAGATTGACAATGTTGATTATGATAATTTAGAGGCTTTGTTCAAAGATTGTATGAAAAGACTTAAAATAAAATATTATGAAGAAAAGAGAACTATATTGACTGACAGTTTAAAACAATCTGATAATTCTTTAGATAGTAAGGAAATTATGAATGAAATATTTTGCCTCGCAAAAAAGATTAAATCAACAAAAGAGGAGGTCAACTGACAATGGGTGATAATAAGAATGTAACAACATCTCCAGAAGAAAACACTGAAAGAAGTGCTGAAACGTTACAAAAGATAGACTCCATAAAAAATAAGTTAATTGAAAAAGGTAAGAGAAATGGTTTTATAACATATAAGGAAGTTTTAAAGTCATTTGAAAAACTTGATATCAATCCTGAATTCATAGACGATTTTTATAAACAAGCAGAAGATAATGATCTTGAAATATTAGGTTTCCAAGACGATATGATACCAGAAAAAGTTGATGATGATGACGATGATTCTGACACAAAAGAAGATACAGACTTTGTTGTAAGCCAATCCGATGATGATATTCTTAAAGGTGTTAATATAGATGACCCTGTTAGGATGTACTTGAAGGAAATAGGAAAAGTACCTTTATTAACAGCAGATGAAGAAGTTGAATTAGCTAAAAGAATGGAAGCAGGCGATGAAGATGCTAAGAAAGAATTGGCAGAAGCCAACTTAAGATTAGTTGTGAGCATTGCAAAAAGATATGTAGGAAGAGGTATGTTGTTTCTTGATTTAATTCAGGAAGGAAACCTTGGACTTATTAAAGCTGTAGAAAAGTTTGATTATACAAAAGGATTTAAATTCTCTACCTATGCAACTTGGTGGATACGTCAAGCAATTACAAGAGCAATTGCTGACCAAGCAAGGACAATCAGAATACCGGTGCATATGGTAGAAACAATTAATAAATTAATCAGGATTAAAAGGCAACTTCTACAAGAATTAGGAAGGGATCCTACACCTGAAGAAATAGGCTTAGAAATGGATATGGAGCCTGAAAAAGTAAGGGAAATAATGAAAATTGCTCAGGAACCTGTCTCATTGGAAACTCCTATTGGCGAGGAAGAAGACAGCCACCTTGGAGATTTTATTCCAGACGATGAAGTTCAAGCACCTGCAGATGTTGCAACATTTACCTTGCTTCGTGAACAGCTGTCAAATGTACTTCATACATTAACAGATAGAGAGCAAAAGGTACTTAGGCTTCGTTTCGGTTTGGATGACGGAAGAGCAAGAACCCTCGAAGAGGTAGGCAAGGAGTTTGATGTAACAAGAGAAAGAATACGTCAA